>JAIRNJ010000263.1 GCA_031258115.1 Treponema sp.
GGGAGGCGTGTAAGATAAACTGGCGCTTTACCACTGCCGATGCCCGTATCAAGCTTAAGAGACTTTATCCACAGTTCACTTCTTGACTGGGTACTAGGTGCCTGGTATTCTCGGAAACCCGCCGGATCTCTGTATACGGAGCAATGAAGAGAACGTCAATATCGTACCGGCCCGCCGCGGCATCGGCGGCTCTTGCCAATTCCATGACATCATCTCCGTATATATAATTTTTTACTCCTATCTCGAAAAACGGAACCCTAATTGATGTTTTCAATATTATAACTCCGAATAAACGCTCATTCTTTGTCATAAATGAACGTTTTATTATAATTATACTATCAAGTATATATTATTCACAAAAAAATGTCAATAACATGAGCGAAATAAGCGTTTTTTAACTTTTTCACATTTTTTTATTGACAGAAATGAACGCAATGGGGTAGAATCATGAAGTAGAATAATTGATAACTAAAGGAGCATTAATTTGCGTGGCATAAAGAACTCTTCCTGGGTTCAAGCCCGTGAGGCTTTCAAAATTGAATCCGCCGCTCTGTCCCGAATGGCCGATTTTACCGATAAGGAAGCGTTCGGATTTGTGGTTAGAGCCCTGGTTAAGACGCCGCGCATAGCAGCCAGCGGCTGCGGTCATTCCGGTATTGCCTGTATGCATTTTGCCCATCTTATGTGCTGTGTAGAACGTCCGGCCCGTTTTATTTCCCCCGCCGAAGCGGCCCACGGCGCGGCAGGTTTTTTGCAAGAAGGAGATGTGATGCTCATCGCGTCCAGGGGCGGCAGGACTGCGGAACTGCTTCCAATTATGGATATATGCAAAGAAAAGAAAGCCGTCATTATCGGCGTTACCGAGAACTTCGATTCCCCCGTGGCAAAAAAATCCGATATTGTTTTGGGAATATGTGTTTCCCGGGAAACCGATCGGGACAATCAACAGGGAACTACGAGCTTTACTGTCATGTGCGCCCTTTTCGACGCCCTGCAGTCCGCTTTGATAGAAGAGACAAATTACGGCAAGGAGCAGTTTGCTCTTATACATCCGGGAGGCGCCGTAGGCGAACGGCTTAACCGGAATACATAAAAAGCAGGGAAGACAAAATGAAACTGATACGTAAAAATTTTGAAGTCCAGTCTGAAAGTATGCATCCGACATTCCACAATGTAACCGATAAGGTGAAAGAACTGGTGGCGGAATCGGGAGTGCAGACCGGACTCTGCGTGATCTACTCCCATCACACCACCTGTTCCGTCATGGTACAGGAATGTTCCCATGATAAAACCTACTTCGGGCTTGAGTATCTCCAGCAGGACATCTGCAACATAATGGAAAAACTTATACCAACCTGCAGGGTGGAAAATCAGTACCTTCATCCCGGGCCCAAACACATTGAATTCGCCGACAGTGTTGGGGAGGCCGGCCCCTGGACCAGCCTCAATACCGATGCCCATCTGCGTTCCTGCATCTTCGGCCGCTCCGAAACCATTGTCGTTGAAAACGGCAGGCTGGATCTCGGCGAATTTGGATACACTTATTTTATTGACTGGGATCAGGTGCGGGCACGGAAGCGCAGTGTTCAGGTAACAATTTTCGGGGAATGAATGTGTTTTGTTTGGAAATTACAGGTTTACCTGTAAAAAATATTAGGAGGTTAAGAATGAAAAAATTTCTTATGGCGTTTATCCTGATTGTGGCATGCACAGTCACACTGGTCTCCTGTAAAAAGGGAGATACAAATTCCCTGGGGCAGGGTGATGAACTTTATGTAATCCCGATGCTTGAAGGTTCAAATAACAACATAGGCATCAAACGATCAGATGAAACAAAGGTAGGTCAATATATAAAGGAAAAGTTCAATATTGTCTTTGAGTTTAGTATCTATGCGGGAGATCTTCGGGAAAAGCAAAGCCTTATGCTTGCGGCCGGAGATTACAATGAGATTCAACAACTGCAGCGGGATGATATGGTTCTTAACTACGCCAATGCCAGCGCTCTTGTGGATTTGCAGCCTTACCTTGAAAAAATGCCGAATTTCAAGTCCCGGTTTGCCGAACTGATCCCCTATTGGCGCTTGATATGCGGCGGTCCCCTATATAAATGGGAGACATTGGTGCCCTTGAAGGGAGAAACCGATATGGAAGTTCTTGATGTCTGGGTTCGCAGTGATCTGCTTGAAAAAGCGGGATGGCCCTTATTGCGTTCTGCCTCGGACTACATCAATTTTCTGGAACGGATGGTTCCCGGCGCGGTGGATGTAAATGGGAAGCCCATTGTTGGAATGACAATGCCCTTGGCAGAGTCCTGGGGAATTGCGGGCATTGCGAGTATTTTTTATGAGAAAGGCCAGAACTATCTTCCCCTTAGCAATGAGGGATTTATCTTCGACCATACGAACAACAGGTTTGTTGATTATTTTCAGCATCAGGATGTTAAGGACTCTTATCTGTTTTGGAGTCAGTTGACAAGGCGCGGGCTTTTCGACCTGGAATGTTATACCGATACTATTGATATTACGCAGGAAAAAGCTTCAAGCGGCTCAACCGCCGCCTTCAACTATGTTGGCTGGACTGCGGGTGGAGTCAACGCTACGCTCAGGGCGGTGGGTCATCCCGAGATGCAGTATATTGAGCTTCCCATTCAGAGCGATGCACAGGTTTCCAGAAATGAAAAACGCCTTGTCAGGGTTGAAACCACCAGGTCCTTTGACAGCTATGCACTAACGAAGAACTGTAAAAATCCTGAAAGGGTCATCCAGCTATTGGATTGGGCAAGCTCCGACGAAGGCCAGATCATTCTTGCCTCCGGTCTTGAAGGTCAGCACTGGATCAGGGACTCAAGCGGTAAACGTGTCTGGACAGATCTTTTTGTTCAGGCAAAAATGGATCCGGATATAAATAAAAAAGAGGGAATCGGTTTTGGCAGGAACATGGGCCTACCCACTTTTCACTTGTCCGCCGCCGATGGTCAGCCCGTTGACCTGACCAACCAGATGATATGGGTTGACGGCCAGGGACTCAGTGACCGGGAAAGGGAAGTTTTCTCAAAAATGGGATGGGCATCGTCAAAAGACTGGTGGCTAAAAAATACGACATTCGGAGAGACAGGCCTTGCGGGCACTGTTTATATTGATCCCGCTTCCGATCTTGGCGCCATTCATACCATGATGACAGAGATTAGAGTTAGGCATGCCGCCAATCTCATGCAGGCAAAAAGCGATGAAGAATTTGAGAGACTGTACAGAGCCGCCATGACCGAATATGACAGAATCAATCACCAGTCCGTCATTGACGCATTCAACCGGCAGTATCAATCCCGGGCTGATGAGCTGAAAAAGTATCAGTAATACGGCCGGAAACGAGGGGAATTTAAAAGGATGAAGGGAAATGTTTACAGCACAATCAGGCAATTTAGGCGGCATAAATTTGTTTTGCTCATGCTTTTGCCTGCCTTCACCCTCACTTTTTTGTTTAACTATTTTCCTCTGTCCGGGTGGGTCCTGGCTTTTACGGATTACCGTCTGGGCAGGGGGATGTTTAGCGGCGAATTTACAGGGTTCAGGTTTTTTAAGCGTTTTCTTTTTGAAACTTCCGACTTTGGCTACCTTTTGAGGAATACCCTGGTGATGAACATTTCGGCAGTTGTGGTAAACCTTATTGTAGCGATAGTGTTCTCTATCATGCTCCACGAACTCAGGCTGAAAGGACTTTCCAAAACTTTACAGACCGTTGTCTTTTTCCCGTATTTTATTTCCTGGGTCATAGCTTATTCCGTTGTCTGGGCGCTTTTTGCGGTGAGATCCGGCGCCATAAACCAGTTTCTTGTGGAATCAGGTGTAATACAGGAAGGGTTTAATATACTTGGAGATCCAAAATATTCCTGGGGATTAATGATTTTTCTTTCCATGTGGAAATGGACGGGATACAACTCGGTAATTTTTCTGGCTACAATCAGTGGTATACCACAGGAGGAATACGAGGCCGCTGCCATAGACGGCGCGGGCCGTTTCGGACTTATTTATCATGTTACCTTCATGAATATGCTCCCTACTGTAGCTATTCTCCTTATAATGAACAGCGGATGGATCTTAAGTTCCAACCTGGAGCAGTTTTTTATCTTTACCAATTCAACCAATTGGCAAACAATGGAAGTCCTTGATATGTATATCTATAAATTTGGTTTGAAAAATCTTAATTACTCTTATGCTACGGCTGTAGGCATACTTAAAACCGTTGTCAGCATCATTTTAGTGGGGTTGACCAATTGGGGCAGCAAAAAACTAAATGGTTCTTCCATATTTTAGGAGAGAAAATATGTCAATCCTGCATGGCAAACGATCAGCCGGAGAAATAATATTTGACGATATCCTCGTTATCCTCGCAATGGCAATTCTTGTTTTATCAATATTCCCGTTCCTGTATATCTTAAATTATTCACTTTCTACCTCCGGGCAAATATCCCATCCATTGTTACTATGGCCCCAGGGGTTTACTTTTAAACCCTATGAGACTTTATTCAAGGATATATCGATAATACGAGCTTTCGGAGTTTCGGTGAGCAGGGCCATTATTGGTTCTGTTTGTATGCTCATTGTCAATGGCATGGCTGGTTATGCCCTCTCAAGGCCCAATCTCCCCTGGGGCAAGGTTTTCAGACTCTATTTCCTCTTCACCATGTATTTTTCGGGCGGAATTATCCCTACCTATCTGCTCTACAAGAATTTACATCTTTTGAACAATTATCTGGTTTATATACTTCCGGTTATAGTGGTTCCTTTCAATATGTTTTTGATAAAGACATATATCGAAGCCATACCACGGGATCTTGAAGAAGCGGTTCTGGTAGATGGAGGTACTGAGATTAATGCCTATTTTCAGGTTCTTCTGCCGCTTTGCATGCCTGTAAATGCGGCGGTGTTTCTTTTTTCCTGCATTAATCACTGGAACGCCTATATAGACAATCAACTTTATAACGCCATGAGTAACAATCTCCATACTTTACAGTATGTCCTGTTCAATACTTTGGCGACCCAAACAAACAAGTCTTTGGAAGAAGCCAAAATGATGGGGATACAAAACATGGTCTCATCTCAATCGCTCAAGATGGCAATAACGGTAATTACCATTGTTCCGGTCATGTGTGTGTATCCCTTTCTGCGTAAGTATTTTGTTTCAGGACTTCTGGTTGGTTCAATTAAGGCATAAGGGAATATAAAAATATGGATGATTATGGGCTTAACGCCAGGCTGGCCCTGGATACGCTGGCAGGGCATCCAACTCTGGGAATACCAACTGCATTAACTCATTTTATGGAACATTCGGTGATTGAACGGCTGGCCGGTTCCCGGGAAGGATCGTATGTCAGGGACCCTCATGGGGTATATATCAGGATGCTCCAAAATATTGGCG
>JAIRNJ010000285.1 GCA_031258115.1 Treponema sp.
CAACCTTACCGCTCCGGCTTCCGAGTGGACGGCAGGGGGAGTGCCGCTTACCATGATGATGAACATGGAGCAGCGCCACGGAACCAAGAAGCCTGTAATTAAAAAGGCTCTGGTAGAACTTGAGGGGAAACCCTTCAGGGCATTTGCGGCGGCACGCGGGGAATGGGCGCAGAAAACCTGTTTCCTTTTCCCCGGCGCAATCCAATATTACGGGCCTTCCGGGGTCTGCGATCAGCCTACAAAGACGCTGATACTGGAAAGAACTTGAAAACAACACTAAAAATACAGGCGGTTATTCTATTTTTTTTCTTTGCCGGCTCTCTCCTCTACAGCCAGGCCGCGGCAGACGATGCGGTAAAACCGGCAGAGAACATACCGCGTAAAAAACTGAGTCTCTACTCTTCCGGGACGGCTTTTTTTGAGCACAGCGTTACTGTTGAAGGCAGGGCGGTACTGGTTCTGCCGTTTCAGTACGGCGCCCTCAACGATGTTCTTAAATCCCTCACGGTAAAAGATCCCGGTTCCGCCGAAGGGCCCCTGCTGGATTATGCCTCGGCAAACGCCGCAGGCGGCGGCATGAAGGTGCAGGCGACAGACCTTTCGGACAGTCCCGGCCTTCCGGAAATTATCGGCCGCCTGACGGGTGAAGAACTCAGCGTAGAACTCCCCGGCGTCCGGGGAAATACCGCTTCAGACGCGGAAAAAATTACGGGGAGGATTCTTGCGTCCGAAAGGCGGGAAAGTCTTTCGGGCGGTGAATACTGGCTCAGCCTTCTCGGCCCGGAGGGGATGAGGCAGATCCCTTTCAGGCAGATACGTTCTTTCTCTTTCGGCAATCCCCTGATTCAGCAGGACTTCAACAGGGCCCTTGATCTAACAATGGCCGAATCAAAAACAAGAAGGGAAGGCAGGGAAATTACCGTGCACCTTCAGGGCAGCGGCAGGCGGGAAGTTTCCGTAAGCTATGTTATCCCTGCCCCGGTATGGAAGATCAGCTACCGCCTGAATCTTGCGGACGATTCCGCACATGCAGGCAGGCTGCAGGCATGGGCCATCATCGACAACGACAGTGATACCGACTGGGATCAGGTGGAACTCTCCCTCAAGGCGGGAAGGCCGGTATCCTTTGTGCAGAATCTCTACCCTCCCTTCTATCTTGAACGGCCTGTCCTGCCCCTTTCCATCGCAGGCTATGCGGAAGCGGAAAGTTATGAGCAGGGTATGGCGGCTCTTGATTCCCTGATGGAAGCCCCTTCGGTAAACTCCATGATGAAACGGAGCGCCGGCGCTTCAGCGGCCTACGCAAGCGAAGAAGCCATGGCCGCGCCTCTTCCCGCGGCGGAGAGGCCTCCCGCAAGTCAGAGTGGAGAACCTGAAGTTTTTGATTTTACTTTTGCCAAACCGGTAAGCATAAAGGCCCGTTCCAGCGCAATGCTCCTGCTGGCCGACACCAGCCTTGAATGCCGCAAGCTTCTCATCTTTTCCGGACAAAAGGCCCTCTTCTCCTCAATCAATCCCCGGCTGGCCCTGGAGATAAAAAACTCTTCGGGTCTCAGGCTTCCCGCGGGCCCCGTCAGTATTAATGACTCAGGCTATGCGGGAGACGCTCTTTTAGCGTATCTTTCCCCGGATGAAAAACGCTTTATTTCCTACGGAGAGGATCTTTCGGTTACAGGAAACGGAGCGGCTTCTTCGTCCCGTGTTTTGAGCGGCATTAAGGTTTCCCAGGGGCTCGTAAACATCACCCGCAAACAAATTCTGGAACGAACCTATACGATTAAAAATTCGGGTAATGAAAAAAAGACAATCGTCATTGAACACCCGATCAACAGAGGCGCCGTTTTAACGGAACCGCCCTCCTTTGACGAGGAGACTTCCGGCCTCTACCGTTTCGAGCGGACGCTTCCGGCCAATTCACAGTTCGTGTTTACCGTAAGGGAAGAAACCCCTTTCTACGAGAAAATCAGTCTCGTCTCCAGTTCCCAGGAAACCCTGCTCAGTTGGGCTTCCAATATGGAAGTGTCTTCCCGTGTGCGTTCCGGCCTGCAGGAGGCTTTCAGGCTCAAACAGGCTGCGGACAAAGCCCAGGCAAGGGCCGGCGAAATTTCCGCCCGGCGAAATGCCCTGCTTTCCGAGGAAGAACGCTTCCGCAAAAACATTGAAACCTTCGGCCGGGACAGCGCCGAAGGCCGCCGCTACATTGAACGGCTTTTAAGCCTTGACTCCGAACTTGACAGTCTCTCTGCCGGGAGAACAGCCGCGGAAGCCGGGGCCAAAAACGCAAAGGAAACATACGAAAACTACCTTAATTCACTGGAACTTGAATAGACTAAAATGAATAGGCCAGGCCGAGCTTCACAAAGTTATTGTGGCGGTACTGGCCGAGTTCCCCGCCTTCATCTCCGCCGAAGATGCCTCCGGACAGTTCAACTTCCACATCCCCCCTGGTCCAGACAATGGCAGGAATAATGTAGCAGTCCATGTCCTCCACTCCCCAGATGGCCGTATTTTTAAGTTCAAATTCCTCACGGAAGAGTTTTTTGGAGAGGACAAAGGTAAAGCGGGTCTGCGTCATGTCTGTTCCGGCCTCGGTGTCGATTGCACGGTTACTGTCGATCTTGTCATTCAGGAGCCGTATACTTTCGTTGCACTGGAAATTGCCGTTGATGCCCCAGAAAAGATCCCTGTCAAAACCCAGCGACCACAGCAGGGCGGGATTGTATACGGCGCCGTCATCTCCGGCAATATCGGAGGTGATATTGGCGGCAAGTTCCGCGCGGAGGTTGAAACCGGCAAGGACTCTGGCGTAATCGGCCCCAATCTGGTGGTAGCGGTTGTAGCGTATGTCCGGCCCCAGGGCAAAGGCGGAGACCGCGTTTCTGAGATCCTCTCCCCAGGCTGCTGCTGAGGCGGCGTGGGCCTGGGCCTCTTCCCCGTAGCGGCCCGCGGCGGCAGCGTATTCCGCGGCGGCGGCCATGTCTCCCGCGGCGGCGGCTGCCGCGGCTTTTGTCTGCGCTTCCTGAGCGGAGGCGGCAGCCGACCTTGCCGCCTGAGTTTCGGCATCAAGATTA
>JAIRNJ010000290.1 GCA_031258115.1 Treponema sp.
TACCGGCCTCGCTGGTCAAAATAACAAAAACCAATTTATGAATAAGAATAAAATCAATCCGCGAATCATACTATGCCGGAAACAGCGATCTTTGGGATATTTTTATACGGATTCAGGTCTAATTGCTTACGCAATAAGGAAATAACATGACCCGAGTCATGTTATTTCTGCGCGGATCCTTAGCGTTTAAGTTTCCTGCATTCAAGATAGAATCTCTTTTCCGCCGCTTCCCCCATGGAGAAACTTTTCCGGGCCAGGGGGCCTGTCCGGGCCACCGTTTCAAAGAGACCGTTTTTCCGTACCGGGGGGAGCAGTATCCCTGTCGCCCCTCCGCTTTCCGCCAGACGGAAGACTTCGCCGCTTCCGTGGATATAGTCGATTCCGCAGCCTGTTTCCCGGACAAAGCTGTCAAGCAGGGGCTGCAGGGCCGTTGTGGAGATTCCCGTCTCGCTGCTTTCCACCAGGCTGATCTTCCGCCCGCCGGCACTCAGGATGCCGTAACGGCTGCCCCGGGCCTTGCCATCTTTCACGAAGCCGGCAAGGTTTTCCCGGCTTGTCTCTTCCCGTATGCTGAAACCCGGCAAAGCCGAAAGGGTCTTGAACAGCCGCTCTTCGTCGGCGCCGAACAAAACCCGGTGAATGGGTTCAAACCGTATGCCTTCATCATAGAGATTCTCGATTTCCACCATGGCCCAGCGCAGAGGATGGCTCTCCAGACCCGCTTCTCCGGCATGGGTCTTTTTGTACTCCTCCCAGATATTTTTGGCAGTGGCCAGGGAATGGTTCCCGTCTCCCACGGCAAAGAGAAAGGGTTCCTGTGAACCGGAACCGTAGCGCTTAAGGGAACGGCGGGAAAGTTCCTCAAGGCAATCGGCAATAAAGGCCCAGTCTTCTTCATCCTCAAGAAACCAGCCGGCAATCTCCCCGGAACCCTGCATCAGAGGACTCCGGTATGCATCCCTGCACTCAGGATCGGAAGCTTTTGCCCGCTTTGCAAGGGCGGGAAAGAGACTGCAGTCCGCGTCATCAATGAGAACAAGAATGTGGGGAATCTCCAGGGAAGCGTCCCGGCGTATATCCATCCGGGGGGGAAGCCGCTCGGGAAGCGTAGCTTCGGTACAGCGGATCATAAGGCGCACCCCGGGCCTCCAGTCATACTGCTCCAGGTCAAGCGCCATGAGAAGCCCCTGTCTGCAGGAATTCTCTCCGGTGATCCGCTCTATATACATGCAGCCTTTCCGGGGCGGCGCAAGAATCCCTCCGGCAAGCCAGGAATCCATGGTTTGATGAATCGCCTTAATCCGCTCCTGCCGGCCTGAGTCCCCAAGGTAGACTTCAGGAAAGATGATGCTCAGCGCCGAAGGAGAACCTTTCGTAAATGCTTCAACCTTCTCCCAGTAGCCGCGATCCTGAGTATACTGATCACAGGCCACCACCGCCCATTTTTCCAGGTCTAGTCCCGGAGCGGGAAGCATGATCTCCGGAACAGCGCAGCCCAGAGCCTCCAGCCGTTTTGCCGTATCATTCATGGCTCAACTATACCGGAACGGAAACGGCGCTACAAGGCAAGGACGAAATTCCCATTTTGAAAACGCTTGCATGGCCGGCAATTCAGGAGTATCCTGAATGAAAGAGAATGGAGGAAGCAATGAAGAAGATCTATATGCTTATGGAAGACAAATGGCATCCCAGGGATGTGATCCTGGCCGGAATGGAGGCCGCTCTCGGCAAAGATGGTTTTGTTGCTACGGTAAACCTGGAAGAGATTCCCTGGTCAAAGCTTGCGGACGAAGCGGCGGTTTTTATCTCCCAGAAGGGCGAAAACCAGGAACTCCCCGACGGTTCCAAATTCAAGTGGATCACGGGCGAGAGGGAAAAATTTGTGTGGGATTTTGTCAACGGAGGGGGAGGAGCCCTCTTTATTCACTGCGGTACGGTTCTTGATGATGCGGGAGAGAAGTGGTTCAGGATGTCCGGGGGAACTTTCCTGCATCATCCCGCACAGCTTCCGGTTACCTATGTGCCGATTAAGGGCAGCCACCCCATTGTGGAAGGGGTAGAACCGTTCATCGCTTCCGATGAACACTATCACTGCGAGATCCGGGTAAAGGACATCAGCCCCTTCATGATCGGCGGTTCGGAAAAGAACCCCGGAATTCTCACCGGCTGGTGTCAGGAGATAGGGAAGGGCAGGACTGCCGCCCTCACCCCGGGGCACACGATAGAAGCGGCGGCCAACCCCAATATGGCTCTGTTGATCCGTAACGCGGTCAAGTGGGTAAGCCGCGGCTAATTCGTGGCGGGGGTTTAATACCCAGGAACCCGCCTTCCGGCGGGGGAGCCTCCGGGCTAAACTTGACCCACGGATTCACGCGAGGTACTCCCGGCGCATGCGCCGGCTTATCTGCCTAAAAGACGGCGCAGATCGGCTATCTCCTGCCTCGCCTCAGCCAGCTCCTGAGCCTTCCCGGCCAGCTCTTGATCCTTCTCTGCTATTTCCTGAACTTTCTCCGCTATCTCCTGATCCTTCTCCCATAATTCCCGTTTCCTCGACCATTCGTCGAACTTGTATTTGTCCCGGCTCATCTTCAGAAAATATGCCTTCTCCTCAGGCGTTATCTCTATCATCGTCTCCCACGCCATCGCTATGCCCTCCTCACTCTCCAGTAACCGGTTCACTATTCCCTGCTTCCCAGGATCTGACGCACTGTGCAAAAATAACGCCCACCGTTCCTCTCTCCCCAGCGTTTCAACCGCTTCCCCGCACAGCCTCTCCGCCTTCTCCAATTCTATCACAACCAGTTCTGTCCGTCCATCTAAGGGAACACCGTGCTCCCGGTCGTGGTATTCAAAGCTGTGCAAAAGAGCCTCGTCTTTAAACAGGGTTTCCCCCAGGAAACTTACCTGGTAGCTCCGTGTGACCCCTGAGTAATCAGGATCTCCTTTGAGTTCCTGGGCACAGTGTAAGCGGGCCAGGTAATACTCCATCCGCAGGGTTTCAAACTTACCGGGGGACAGGGTCATTTCCACATCGGCCTTTTCACCGCCGGTAAAGACGCAGGCGATGTCGTAACGGATTTGTCTGTTGTCAGTGGTATGAACCGGGGGTTCGTTGGCGATGACGGCCAGTATATCCAGTTCCCTGCGGAGGCAGGCGGACAGGAGGGATCTGAGGGCGCCTCTGGATGAGGGGGTATCTTTGGTAAAGATAGCCTTAAAGACGGGATCGACACGAGGGTCGAGCAGGGATTCTGGGGTAAGGTGTACTGGTTTCATGATAGCCTCCAGCCTATATAAGGTGCGGCCGTGGAATGTGCTTTAATGAAACGGGAAAAAAAAGAGGAAATAAGGGAAAAAAGTACAAAATCCCGGTTTTCTCTTCCCTATTCGACTGCGAACCGAAGGTCGATTCGACTCACGGGTTTAATCTTGACAAGGGGCCCTCATGTTTTAATATGGTAAATGGGAGTTGAAGACCCCTTATCCTAATTGCGGAGTTTTTGCCCGTGCAGCTACAACGCCCGGCCCTTAGTCAGGAACAGCGCTTAGTCCTGGCACAGCAGCAGATCCAGTCGGTGGAGCTTATGGCCCTGCCCATTGTGGAGCTGCGGGAAAAAATCGAAGAGATGCTGGAGCAGAACCCTGCCCTAGAGGTGCTGGAAGACCCTGCAGTGCTCTCCCTGGATGCCGCGGAGGGGCCCCGGAAGGAAGAAGACGCCTGGTTTGAAACCAGTTCCGATCCCGGTTTCGTACAACGGGGAAGCGGCCCGGCCGAATCGGATGAGCATCATAACTTTATCGAAGGAGTTTTGAGCCGGGAAGAGACTCTTCAGGAGCATCTGCTCAGGCAGCTCCAACTGCAGCCTATAGACGAGGATCTCCGCCGTATCTGCGAAGGGCTTATCCGTAATCTGGATGATGACGGTTTCCACAAGCAGCCCCCCGAGTCGATTTTTGAACAGGAGGCTCCGCCCGGTTGGCCCCAAAGGCTGTCTGAAGCCCTTGGGTTCGTGCAGGCTCTGGAACCGGCAGGTTCCTGTACCTCAGGCTACCTGGAATCCCTTAAAGTGCAGATATCCCAGCTTCCCGCCGCGCCGTCCTGTATGATGTCCGCGGTGGATCACCTCGATCTGCTTGAGAGGGGCAAGTTTGTCGAACTTGCAAAGAAGCTGGGAGCCCCGGTAGAAGAAGTTGAACGCTGTTACGAACTGCTCAGGGAACTTTCCCCCTTTCCGGGAAGACAGTACGCCGCCGCCGAAGTACGCTATGTAGTTCCCGATGTACAGGTAATCCGCAAGGAGGGTGAGTTTGTGATCATCCTCAACGATGAAGAGATCCCCGTACTCGGCCTCTCGCCTTTTTTTATGAAGCTGAACGATGAAAAAAGCGCCGGCATGGAGGCCAGGGATTTTGCCAGGGAGAATCTCAAGGAAGCCCGCTGGTTTATCTCTTCCATTAATCGCCGCAACCATACCCTGCTCAGGGTAAGCCGGGCCATTGTGGAATTTCAGAGGTCTTTTTTTTCCTCAGGCCCCAAGTACCTTTCCCCCCTCACTCTCAAGGACATTGCCGAAGAGCTGGGCCTCAACGAGTCTACTATTTCCAGGGCGGCCAACGGCAAGTACATGCAGACCGACTGGGGGATCTTTGAACTGCGTTATTTCTTTACCAATTCCATACGAGGGACGGGTTCCTCCGGTTCGCAGTATTCCAAGGAGGGAGTAAAGGAGATTATCAGGGAAATTTTATCGCAGGGCCGGCGGGGAAGTTCCGATCAGGAGATTGCGGGGATTCTGGCAAAACGGGGAATAAGCCTGGCCCGCAGAACCGTTGCCAAATACCGGAAGGAACTGGGACTTGAGTCTTCCTACCGGAGATAGTTTCGGATCTTGGGTCTGCCGTACGACAGACTAAAAAAATACAAGGAGGCGTTTATGAACATTGACGTCAAATCGGTACATTTCAATTTGAAGGATGACGGACGGGAGTATATCGATAAAAAGATAGCCCGGATTCATAACGCGGAAAACATGATTATAGACCTTTTGATCACAATTACCAGGGATAAGGACTTTGAAGCCGAGGCAACCGTAAATTTCCGCTGGGGCGTATCGATTCATGTAAAGGAACGCGCTTTTGATCTTAACCCTGCCGTTGATAAAATGATGGACAAACTTGAACAGAAGATAACCAAAGAAAAAGAAAAAGTAAAAGAGAAACGTTAATAGACTTGTTCGGTAACCCGGTTGGTTACTGAACAAGTCTTGCGATTTTTCAGGCTAAAGCGGGCTTTGGCCCTTGCAAAATCGCGTTTTTTTTACCCGATGCCGTTTTCATCCAGTGTCAGTATCCGGTCCGCGTGTTGAAGCGTCGAAAGTCTGTGGGCAATGACAATGGTTGTACGGTTTACCGAAAGATCCCGCAGGCCCTCCTGTATTGCGCGCTCGGTTTCCATGTCAAGAGCGCTGGTGGCTTCATCAAAGATCAGTATGGGCGGGTTCTTCAGGAATACTCTGGCGATGCATAGGCGCTGCCTCTGGCCTCCAGAGAGCCGCGCCCCCCTGACGCCCAGATCCGTGTCGTAGCCCCGCTCAAGAGAGATGATAAATCCGTGGGCGCGGGCCCTTTCCGCGGCCGCTGTAATTTCTTCCGCCGATGCGCCGGGTTTGCCGTAGGCTATGTTTTCCCTTACCGTCCCGGAGAATATGTAGCAATCCTGCTGAACAACTCCGATGCGCTTCCTTAAATCTTCGATGTCAACAGTTTTTATGTCGATACCGTCAATCGTGATCCTTCCGGCGGAAGCCTCGTAGAAACGCGGGATGAGGGAGCAGAGGGTGGTTTTGCCTATGCCGGATGCCCCTTTAAGGGCCGCGTATTCACCGCTTTTTATGACAAAAGAAATGTTTTTGAACACATGTTCCTCTTCTCCTCCATAGCTAAAGGAAACATCGCGGAATTCTATTTCCCCCCTAATCTTTTCCGGCAGCCCAGTCTCTTCCACGGCAGAATCTCTGTCAACAGAAACGCCGGTTTTCTCCCTTTCGGCGCCGGTCTCAAGAATATCGCACAGGCGTCTGAAACCCGCAAGGCCGTCCTGATACTGGGACATGATCCTGGAAAATTCCGGTATGGGAGCGGTAAGATAGGCAGTATAGAGAAGGAAGGAAAGCAGATCCGGTGCGGCAAGTTTTTGACCGGAGAGCATGAGGGCTCCGAAGAATACCGCAGAAACGGTAACGAGCTGTGCAAGGAAGGCGCCGAGTACCGTAAAATACCATGATTCGTGTCTGTAGATAGACGAACGGCTCCGGTAGTATTCCTCATTCACCATGCGGAATTTCCGTATTTCCAGTTCTTCGTTTCCGAAGGATTTTACGGTTTTGATTCCGCCGATGCTGTCCTCGATTCGGGAATTCACTTCGCCGATTCTTTCATAATTTTTACGGTAGGCCCTGTTCAGCTTTCCCGCAAAGAACAGTGAATAGATCGCCATTACCGGAAGGAAGATGCAGCTTGCCAGCGCCAGCCTTGCATTGATATGGAACAGTATCGCAAGCGCCCCGATGAAACTTGCAAAGTAGATGACCAGATCCTCCGGGCCGTGGTGGCAGAGTTCCGCCAGGTTGAGAAGATCGCCGGTGATACGGGAGATGACTTCTCCGGTTTTTTCCCGGTCAAAGAAACTGAAGGGGAGCCTCTGGTAGTGGGCAAAGAGATCGTTGCGCATATCCCTTTCCATCCGGGCTCCCATTATGTGGCCCATCTGATCCTGAAACAGGGAGCAGGCGCTTTGTACGATGATGAGGCCAAGCATGGCAAGGCCGTAATGCATGGCGATTCCCGTAATACCCGGCATGCCCGAGGCCGCATGGGCCATTACGTCCCTGGTGAGCGCCCTTATACAGAGTGGCAGGATGAGGGCCGCCGCGGAAGCCGCAACGGAACAGAGCATGACCATGCAAAAGAGAAAACGGTAGGGTTTATAATAGGAAAAGAATCGTGCGATACGCTTTTTTGAAGAAGACATAGATAACCTCTTGAATGTGTGGTTTTTGAGACAGACATCCACACCGGCAATCTATGACTATTTCCCCGGAAGACCGGGAAAAGCGTTTTAAAGATTAGTTCCGGGAGATGTCCTTTGCCTGGTATTTGACGGATGAATATGCTTTCATGTGATGTCTCCTTAACCGGAAAGTATAGCCCGGCTTTTCAGGCTTTGCAAGCGGATCATTTGACAGTACCCCGGATAATATACTATCATACTATCTATGGGTAATAAGGTTATACTCGCTATTGATGATAATCCCGCCATTTTGGCGGTGATAAGGACGATCCTTAAGGATCAATATGATGTATTAATCTCCAAATCCGCTCCAATGGCTATGAATATACTGAAAACCGAAAGGGCGGATCTGATCCTGCTTGACATTGAGATGCCCGACATGTCCGGCTTTGAATTCCTCCACGAGATCAGGAAAAATCCCAAATGCATGAAGATTCCGGTGCTTATTGTGTCGAGTCATGCGGGGGATACGTTTAGAAAACATGCCGAATCATGCGGCGCCGAGGGTTTGGTATCCAAGCCCATTGATGCCGAACTGCTGCTCCAAAAAATCAGCAATGTCTTCACCAATCCGGTCAAGAGCATACTGGCAGATCTTTAGGAAGCCCGTCTCAGTCTGTTGAGTATTCAGGCTTTTCTTCCGCGGCCAGAGCCGCCAGTTCTTCGGCGCTGCCTGAAGAAACAGGCTTCTGTGCGCCTCCCTGCCGGCCCCTGCGCGAAGGGCCTCCGGCGAGTTTCTCCCTGGCCTTTTCCTGATCTTCAAGGGCCAGTTTTGCCGCGGCCCGTACCGCTTTGGCGGCGCCTGCGCTTATCCTGCAGCGTTCCGCAATGCTTCCTGCTTCCGCTGCGGCAATGGCAGTAACGCTGCCAAAAGCCTTCATGATTGCGGCGGCCCGCTTTGGCCCGATGCCCTCCACCGATTCCAGCACGGGGAAGAAAAGATCCCCCGAGCGGAGACGCTGGTTAAGCCCTGTGGCAAAACGGTGGGTTTCATCCCGGACATGCTGAAGAATTTTCAGGGCCTCCGAACGGCGGGAAAGAATAACCGGTTCCTTTGCGCCGGGAAGCCAGAGTTCCTCTTCCCGTTTGGCAAGGCCGGCAACATCACTGTCCATGCCCAATTCATCCATCACTCCCCTGGCGGCGTTTACCTGACCGATGCCGCCGTCGATAAGTACCAGATCGGGCAGTTCCTTCCCTTCCCGGATAAGCCTGGAATAGCGGCGATGCACCGCTTCCCTCATGGCGGCAAAGTCGTCCACAATTCCTACCACGGTACGGAGCTTGAAGTAACGGTAATTCTTCTTGTCGGGAATTCCGTCTTTGAATGAGATGAGGGATGCTACAGGATGTTTGCCGTCCAGTTGGGCAATATCAAAGCCTTCGATTTTTTCAGGCCGGTTTTCAAGCCGCAGCGCCTGTTGAAGTTCATCCAGCGCGGGCCCCGCCCCCCGTTCCTTCATCCGTCTGCGGAGATCCTCCTCCGCATTTTGATGCGCCATTGCCATTACCGCTTCATGGTGTCTGTCCGCGGGCGGCAGCAGATCGGGTTCATAGCCGAACTGGTTCCCAAACCAGGAGAAGAGTGAAGACTGCGGACTTAATACGGAAGTCTGAAGATAAATTTTCCCGGGCGGCGGCCGCGAGGGATTATAATAGGCGGTAATAAAATTTTCCAGTGATTCATGTTCTTCTGCGGCAGATTTTGTGCGGTATAGATCCCGGCCTGTCATCTTGCCGCTCCGCAGGGAGAATACCGTAAAGCTGGTAAAGAGCCCCTCCGCGGCCCACGCGATATAGTCTCTGCCTTCAGGGTCGAAGTCTACCACGGAGCTTTCTCCCCCGGAAAGATCCTCTATGGCGCGGATGGCGTTGCGGAGTTGGGCCGCCCGCTCAAACTTGAGTTCTCCTGCGGCCTGCCGCATCTTTTCCTTCAGATCGGCAAGCAGCGTTTCGGTATCCCCGGTCAAAAGCTGTTCAACCCGCTTTACATGGCCCTGGTACTCTTCCGCAGTAATTCTTCCGCAGCAGGGAGCGAGACAGCGGCCGATATGGTAGTACATGCAGGGTTCCTGCCTTTTTTTTAACCCTCCGCTTTTACTCTTCCATGAAGACCGGCATTTGCGCAGGGGGAAAAGCCGCTCCACAAGATCCAGCATGGTATCCACCGCCTGCACATTGGGGAAGGGGCCGTAGTAGCGGCTGCCGTCTTCCACGATATGCCGTGTTCGGAAGATCCTGGGGTAATCCTCACTGGTAATGCGGATTACCGGGTAACTCTTGCCATCCTTGAGGTTGATGTTGTAGCGCGGGGAGTGCTGTTTGATCAGGGTGTTTTCCAGCAGCAGGGCTTCGTATTCGGTATTGGTGATGATCGTTTCAATGGTTCTGGCATGGCGGATCAGGGTGGCGGTCTTGATATCCTTTTCACCGGAAAAATAGGAAGAGAGCCTGCTGCGCAGAGACCGGGCCTTGCCCACGTAGATGATCCTCCCGTCTTCATCCTTCCAGAGGTAGACTCCGGGGCCGGCAGGCGCTTCCCGGCCTGTCTTTCTGAGATCATTCAAAACTGAAGGATGGATCGTTTGAACCATAGCTATATCTGTAAAACAAGTATATAATCATAAGGGTTATTGTCTAGTTCCAAAAAAGGCGGTATCATGTTATGAAGATAAGACTTCAGGATGGCGGTCTCACCGGGGAGGCCGCCGTATTCGATGCCCGTGCAGGGGAGACTTTGCTTGAAGTCTTCAGACGGGCCGGCGTTTCCATGGATGCCCCCTGCGGCGGACAGGGACGCTGCGGCAAGTGCCGGGTAAAGATTCTCGAAGGCAGTACAGGCGGTGAAATTCCCGGAACCGGCGGCATGGTACGTTCCTGCAGGGCTGTCCCTCTGGGAGATCTTCTCATCGAAATTCCTCCGGCCGCAAGCCTGCGGAAGAGTCCTGCGGGTCTTTCCCATTCAGGAAACATCTCCAGGGCGGGAATAGCTCTTGATATTGGTACTACCACCGTTTCCGCGAGGATCATCAACATGGAAACAGGGAAAGTCCTTGATACGCTTTCCGCGCTGAACGAACAGCGGATCTACGGCGCCGATGTGATGAGCCGTATCGGGACGGCACGGGAAGGGAGAACCGGGGAATTGTACCGCCGCATCAATGGCCAATGCCGTTCTCTGATAGATATTCTCCTTGAAAACCGCGGCCCCGGAATTGCCACTGAACTTGTGGTAGCGGCAAACACCACCATGCTCCATCTCTTTACCAATACAGATCCTTCGGCCATGGGGGAGATACCCTTCAAGCCGGTTTTTCTTGAGGAACGGAAGTTTTCCGGCGCGGAGCTGGATCTTCCCGTGGAAACGGTAAGGCTTCTGCCTTCAATTTCCGCCTTTGTAGGCGCCGATATTGTTTCAGGCATTGCCTTTCTTGAGATGTGCGGGAAAGACGAAAGTTCCCTCCTCATAGACATGGGTACCAACGGGGAAATAGCCCTCTTTAACAAGGGCCGCATCTACTGCTGTTCCACGGCGGCAGGCCCTGCCCTGGAAGGAGCGGGCATCTCCTGCGGCATGGGCAGCATTGACGGGGCAATCAACAGAATCACTGTCAAAGACGGAGAGATGCATGTTGAAACCATCAACGGGGCGAAAGCCGCCGGTATCTGCGGATCCGGCCTCATTGACGCGGTGGCTCTCATGCTGGAAAAGGGCGTTATTGATGAAACCGGCGCCTTTGTTGACGAAGGAGAGGGCGTGTTCCCCATCACGGGAACAATCGGCATAAACGGCGCGGATATAAGGGCATTCCAGCTTGCCAAGAGCGCAATCGTTTCGGGAATCAAGATCCTCTGTAAAAGCGCCGGCCTTTCTCCGGAAGATGTAAACAGGATCTATGTTGCCGGGGGATTGGGTTTCTACATAGATCAGGAAAGCGCATTCAGGACAGGGCTTCTCCCTTCACAGTTCCGTGACAGGATCACTGTTTCCGGCAACACAAGCCTTGCGGGTGCGGAATGCTGCCTCGTGTCTCCCGGCTTTATGGATCAATGCAGAAACATTGTCGCCATGAGTGAGGTGATAGAACTTGCCGCAATTCCGGAATTCATGTATGAATTCAGTGAAAACATTTTGTTTGAGTAAATTGGGCCTGTTCCAAACCCCGGGCGGGTTTTGAACCCGGCTCAGGTTATAAAATCCTGATGGGCAGCCGAAAATTGCGATTATCGGGGCGGGAGTCCGACATGGATACCGGAGAGGGGTTCTTGAATCCCAAAGAAAACCTTCCTTCCCTTGAGGAAATTCTCGATCTTAAGCAGATGGAGTCGTTTTTCAGGCATTTCCGGGTGGTAACGGGACTGGATGTGGCTCTCTTCGATTTTTCGGGAAAGGAACTCCATACCGTGCGGAAGGATAATTCAGTCTGCGCCCTGGCCGGGAACTGCCGTAAATGCCGGGAATACATTGCCTACGGCGGCCTCATGTCGGGCGACCTGGGTGAACCTTACATCTGTGCATGCGGCTGCGGGCTCATCATGTGCTTCTCTCCGGTAATGTACAACGAATACCTGGCAGGGATTATCGCCTGCGGCCCGGTTCTGCTCTGGGAGGCTGATGAAGTGGCCCTTAGTGAATTTACGGAAAAGATTCAGGATATGCAGATCAAGGCCGATATTCCCGAACTCCTCCGTTCCGTGGCGCCTCTGAGCTGCATCAACATGACCAGTGCGTCCCAGCTTCTCTTTATCATGGTGAACGGCCTGACCAGGGAACATAGCGTATATCTTGACCAGCGCTCCCGGATTACAAGGCAGCAGCGGCAGATTGCGGAACTCATCATCGAAAGGAAAGAAGGAAAGAAGAAGGGCGGCGGCGACACTACATACCCAAAAGAAACAGAGAAGGAGCTTATTGAAGTCGTTGAGGGAGGCAGCAGGGAACAGTCGGGCCGTATTCTCAATAAGCTTTTGGGAGAGATCTTTTCTTTTGCCGAAGGCAACATCAATACCATACGGGCGCGGCTTTTTGAACTGCTGGCTTTTTTTTCCCGTTCCGCGGTGGAAGCAGGGGCGCCGGTAGAGGATATCAACAGAATCATTGGCGATGCCTATGCCATGTTCAACGAAGATACGGATTTTGAATCGCTCTGCTTTCTTACCGGCCGGGCCATAGACGGATTTATTGAAACGGCGTTTCGCAAGCGGCAGTTCACCCAGCGTTCCAGGCATCTTGAAAAGGCAATCGCCTGGATCGGTGTCCATTATGCCGGAAATGTCAGTCTCCGTTCCGTGGCGGAGGCTGTCTATGTAAGCGAGTATTACCTCTCTCACCTTTTCCGGAAGGAGATGAATACTACCTTTTCGGATTATCTTTCCCGGGTGCGGATCCATAAGGCCAGGGAAATTTTAAAGAACGACAGGGACATACGGATTCAGGAGATAATAGAACTTGTGGGTTTTAACGATCCTGCATATTTTGCAAAATCATTCAAAAAGCTTACCGGGGTGAGCCCGCGGGAATACCAGTCCTTCTTTTTTGAGGATAGGGAAAAGATGAGTTGATTCGTAGAAGGGTACATACCTCATCCCTTTAGGGCGGGCTTGTTGAATTTATCCCCGGAGGGTCGTCACAGGGAAACACAGGATTCTGCCTCTTGAAACCCCTGGAAGCGCTTTCAAAGGTGAATTTTGGAAATATCTCCCTATTTTGTTTGACAAATTCGCCGGGCATCTTCCATAATTTATATAACAATATTACTTCCAATACAAAAAAGGAAGAAAAATTTTTATGGAGGAATCATGAAAAAACTCACAGTGATTTTCTGTATCCTGCTCTGTCTCTTGAGTCTGCCGCTTTTTGCGGGCGGAAAGAAAGACGGAGCGCAGTCAGGCAGCGGCGCGGTAGTTTTGAACTATGCCCATTACGCCGTTGGGACGCATCTGGGCCGTCCGGCCTGGGAGGCCTTCTACAAACGCTTCACCGAAAGGTACAAGGGGAAGATAGAACTCAAGATTGAAGAACTCCCCAGCGACACCCTGTACATGGAAAAGATGAAGGTTCTGGCGGCTTCCAAGGAGCTTCCGGACGTGGTTGACGGCAAGAACGGTATCCGGGATGCGGCTACTGCCAATGGTCAGGCGGTTGAACTCAGCGCTTTTCTGGCGCAGGATCCGGATTTTCGGGACAAGGTGGTCGGGCCTGCCTCCATGGCGGCCAATACCTTCCCCGACGGCAAGGTGTACTCAATCACGAGCGGCAGCCAGGTTCTCGGCTATTACTACAACACCGAGATGTTCAGGAAAGCCGGCATCAGCCCGGCAAAGACATGGGATGAATGGTTCAGCAACTGTGAGAAGCTCAAGGCTATCGGCGTCTATCCTCTGGCCCTGATGACCGGTGAGAATTCCTGGACGACAGATCTCATCCTCTCCGCCATGGTGGCAAGCCGGGGCAAGGCCGGTGAAACCTTCATGAACACCAAACATCCCAAGACCTACCAGATTCCGGAGATGATTGCGGGTCTTACCGACATTCAGCGCTGTCTGCAGAACTACACTACTCCCGATGCCTTGGGCGCTCTCTACGCCAATGCGGCCAACAACTTCCTTACCGAACAGGCCGCCATCATCGCCAACGGCCCCTGGATGATCGGCGACTTCAGCAATCCTGAAAAAACCAATCCCGGCTTTGACAAGAAGGTTGACTGGAGTGTATATCCCGGCGACGGTCTTGTTACAAGTTATGCGGAAGGCAATGTGCTCTGCAGTCCTCCCGAACGCGTTGAAGCAGGCTGGACTTTCCTCAAGGAACTGTCCAACCGGGAAACCCAGATGGACTATCTGCTTCTCACAGGCCAGCTCCCCACGGCGGTGGATCTGGAAATCACGGCGGAGATCCGGCAGAAGATGCCCCTCGTCGCCAAGCATGCCGATGCGGTGGGCAGGATGAAGTACCACGGCGACACCTTTGATGTTGTAGCGTACAATGCCGTCGTTGACGCCTTTGGCCGCTACTATCCTGAACTGGCGGCCGGGAGGATTACTCCCGTCCAGATGGCCCAGCGTCTTGATGAAGCTGCCGCGGGAGCCAGGTAAAAGACAAAGCCAGGGGGAAGAGTATGAAAGTCAGGAAACGATGGATCGTAATTTTTTTGTTTCCGGGAACCCTGCTCTTCCTCTTTGTGTATCTGGCTTCCATAATCAACGTGGTGGGGACTTCCTTTACCAACTGGCGCATTGCGGGGAGCATCAGTTTTAACGGCGTGGGGAACTATATCACCCTTTTTACATCCGCCGTCTTCCATAAGGCTCTTGTTAATAACCTTATCTGGATACTTTTACAGTCTACCGTCCATGTGGCTATCGGCATCCTCTTTGCCCTGGTGACCGCCCGGAAAAAGCTGTATTCGGATTTTTGCAAAACAGTCTTCATGCTGCCGAACATTCTTTCCAGCGCCGCGCTGGGAATGCTTTTCTACAATGTGTTTAATCCCAGCTATGGCCCGGTGAACAAGATCATTCAGCTTTTCGGGAATAAAAATTTTAACGTAAACTGGTATGCCAATTCCGGCACCGCTTTCTTTGCCGTTACGGTAACATGGCTTCCCTTTGCCGCAATGATAGCAATTCTTGCCGCCGCGGAACTTGCCGCCATTTCCGACGACATTTTTGAAGCCGCGGTGATAGACGGGGCGACCGAACTGCAGATAAACCTTCTGATAAAGCTCCCCCTGTTAAAGAATGCAATCGGTACGGGCACCATCCTTGCCGCAACATCAATGCTGCAGAAGATGGATATTCTCATCATGACCAGCAACGGAGGGCCGGGGATAGAGACCATGAATCTTCCCCTGCTGATATACAATACCGCCCTGCGCGACAACAACTTCGGCCTTGCCAATGCGGCAGGCGTTCTTCTTATCCTTATAGGACTGGCCTCCATCGGGATTATCAACAGGATCTACCGGATGAGTGAAGGGATATAGGGGGAACCATGACGAAAAAATATTATTTTGCCGGGACGTTTTTTGTCGCATTATTTTTGTTTTTAATTGTATTTGTTTCCATCATGCCCTTCCTCTGGGTATTGACTTCTTCTTTCAAGACAAACAGGGAGATCCTCACCTTCTCCTGGAGATTCAGTACCGGCCTCAATTTAAAGAATTACAGCAATGCTTTTAGAATCGCCCCCATTGCCCAGTATTTCAAAAACAGTATCTTTGTTACCTTTATGGGGATTGTGTTAAATCTTCTCTTTATGAGCATGGCCGCCTATGTTCTTGCCCGTACCGATTTTAGGGCAAAGAATTTTTTCAGAACCCTCTTTGCCATGGGGCTCCTCATTCCCGGCGCCGCACTGCTTCTGCCCCTCTACACGTCAATAAGGGCTATCGGCCTCTATAATAACGTGTGGGGCCTTATCATTGTGTTTACCGCCTTCGGCATTCCGACTTCGGTATTTGTCATGTCAAGTTATTTTTTGACCATTCCCAAGGAGATGGAAGAGTCCGCCTACATTGACGGAGCGGGCTTTGTGAGAACCTATTCGACAATAATACTGCCTCTGGCCCGGCCTGCCTTTGCCACTGCGGGGATCATGCAGTTTCTGCTCTGCTGGAACGAATTCCAGTTTTCCTTCACCTTAACCACCGGACACGAAGCCCGTACCCTGCCTGTGGCCCTCTACTACTTCAAGAGCGCCTTTGCCAGCGATTACGGCGCCATGTTTGCGGCAATCGTGCTGGTGTCCCTGCCCTGTATCATCATGTATATTCTGCTGCAGAAACAGGTGGTATCGGGGCTTGCCTCGGGTTCGGTAAAAGGATAGGCGGTTATTGTCAAACTAAGAAAAATAATACTCATTTAAAAAATCAATGATAAAACACAAATGAAACAGCAGAAACAGTTTGCTTTTCAAACAAATTATTCTAACTGAAGCACTCCGCATCGTCTATGGGCTTTATCCGCTCCCTGTATTGATGCCGGCCTTTCGCCCTTGTGTAAGCCCTCACAGCGCCGGCGGGAACATGGACAGCTGTGGACCAGTATATCCCGCAAGATTCTCAGGTAATAAACGTCCTTACCCGATACTGACAAGGTTGGCCGAAAGCTTTATCGTACTAAGGTTGCGCGTTGTGCTTTACAGAACAAGGGCAATTTTTTCACGTATAAGGTCGTTGATTACCCTCGCCTGGCTTTTATGGGTCGTCTGCGCCTGGGTGCGAACATATTCAGCAACGTCCCGGTCAAGCTCGCTTAATAGCAGGGTGTTCCGTGCAAACCCGGGCTTTACGCCCTGTTTCAAAAGATTCGGCCCCGGATCAAGGGTGTTTTTGGTGTAATATTCGTCCCACTGCCCACATTCGGCATCGGTCATTCCGGTTTTCTGCTCTATCTCGGTCATGGCGTTTCCTCATCTTCAAAATCTTCAAGAAGATACAAATTGTAGAAACGGGGCCGGCACGGCATAGCGTGGAACACATTTACCCCTTTCTCCCCGAATTCATTATACAGTATTTCAACCGGGTTTGCCTTCGTGTCAAAGCCCAGAAGCAGATACACATTCTCTCGGCTGCCATATCGGCCCATGTAGCGGGCGGTTTCAAAGGCATGGCGAATATCCGCTTCATCAAGGTTGTGCTTGAAGGCTGTATCACGAAAGATGAACTCCGGCTCCATATCCAGACTATATGACCGTTATGGAAGAAAAGCAAGAGAAAAGCCGTCCAATCCCAGGGCCGGTACATATCAAAAATTTGTCTGCGAATAAACGCGAATTTTCGCGGATTAAGATGAAAAATTAGCGTCCATTCGCGTAATTCGCGGACGTTTTTAATGTATATGCGCTCGCCCTGGCTTTATCCGCCCCCTGTACCGAGTCGGCCTTTCGTGTTTGTGCAGGTACCTACCGCCCATTTGCCTGCAGCGTCCCGTCGGCGCTGATTTCATAGCCATAGCCGGTTATGGGATCGGTCAAGTAGCCGAAACCTACTTGGCGAACAAAATTCCCCAGGATAAAGCGATCCCTTATCGTAGACAGGCTGCCGCTGTAACCATCCGCCAGCTTGAGTACCGCCTTACCGGACCAGCTTGACACAGGA
>JAIRNJ010000325.1 GCA_031258115.1 Treponema sp.
GCATGACCCAGCAGTTCCTGTACCGAGCGGAGATCCGCTCCCCCGGCGAGAAGCCCGGTAGCAAAACTGTGACGCAGGGTATGAAGCTTTGAAGAAACTCCGGCAACAGCGGCCGGGCGGGTATAGTTCTTCCAGATCCCCTTTCGGGAAAGCCGTTTCCCCGTCTTTCCTATAAAGAGGGCCCGTGACTGTTTCTTTTTTGCAAGGGCAGGCCGGGCCTCTTTGATGTATTTTTTCAGAATCGCCGCCGCCTGGGATCCAAAGACCACAAGCCTCTCCTTGTTTCCCTTTCCCCGTACCCTGGCGGAGCCCCCCGGAAAATCCACATCCTCCACGTTCAGGGCCGCCGCTTCGGAAACCCGGAGGCCTGCCGAATAAATGAGCTCATAGAGAGCCCGGTTCCGCAAACCCAGCGGAGTTCCGTCATCCGCGGCCCTGAGGACATCCTCCACGCTGCACTGATCCAGTACGGCAGGAAGACGCCTCTGTTTTCTGGGTGTCTCCAGAAGCGATGCCGGGTTGTCCTGCCGGATTCTTTCCGCTTCCAGAAAGCGGAAAAAGGATCGCAGGGCCGAAAGAGCCTTGGCCGTAGAAACGGAATTGATGCCCTTCTCACCCTGTCTGCGGAAATTGATGTACAGGCTCAGGCCCGCAGAATCGATGTTTTCCGGCCGCAGAGCTTCTCTTTCCAGCCATTCCAGAAAACGGCGGATCTCAAGCCGGTAGGTGTCCGCTGTGAGTCGTGAACGTCTCTCCAGCGCGATAAGGCGGGCATAAAACTGTTCTTCCAGGCCGTGTTTTTTCACTTGGGATCTTTCTCCGTTCCCGCTTTGCCTGGACCGCCGAAATCAAAATTCCGGTTCTTGTCCATCTCCTGCTTTTTATCACGGATTATGGTAGGCACATCAAGATCGTCAGGGATATTCCGGGGGCCCAAAAAACCGCCGCCTTTGCCCTTGTTGAGAATCTGATCCCATTCATCAATGTTGTAGACATCCCGTTCCGGCCGTACCAGATGAAGCTTTTCCTTCTCGCCGTTCTGCTTGTCTTCACGGACAAAGCCGGTAGCAATTACCGTTACCTGGAGTCTTGCTCCCAATGAAGGATCGATGGACAGGCCGTGGATCAGTTTCACTCTCGGATCCGCTCCGTTCCGTATGGTCTCTACAACTTCCCTTACCTCCCGCATTCCCAGATCGTCACCGGCCGCGATATTCACCAGAATGCTGGTAGCTCCGGTAATGGTGGTGCCTTCAAAGAATGGGTTATTGACTGCCTGGGTAGCGGCCTGAACAGCCCGGTTTTCCCCTTCGGCAATACCAATGCCAAAAAGGGCGTCTCCCTTGTCCCTCATGGTTTTTGCAACGTCTGCAAAATCGGTGTTCACAAAATCGGTTCGTGTGATGATGTCGGAAATACCTTTAACTCCGCAGTAGAGAATATCATTGGCTTTAAGGTATGCATCCTTGGCTTTTATATCCGGATCGAATTTGAAAACATTCTCATTGGGTATAACAATAAGAGTATCAATCGATTCCCGCAGTTTATTGATGCCCGCTTCCGCAAGTTCCATCTTGTAGGGGCCTTCAAATTCAAAAGGCAGGGTTACAATGCCTACGGTGAGCACTCCCTCTTCCTTGGCAAGCTTGGCAATTACCGGGGCGGCGCCCGTACCGGTTCCTCCGCCGAAGGTAGCGGTAATAAAAACCATGTCTACACTTTTAAGCCAGCTTAGAATGGTTTCCCGGTCTTCGTTGGCCGCCTTTTCACCGGTCTCAGGATCGCCGCCTGCGCCTCTGCCGAGTGTTAGTTTTTTTCCGATTGGAATTTTACCCGGCGCCCTGGCTTTCTGCAAAAGATCCTGAATGTCCGTATTGACTGCGACAAACTCTACATCGGCAATACCCTTGTCGATCATATTATTTGTCAGGTTGGCGCCGCCGCCGCCTATTCCAAGCACCCTGATGATCGCAGCCAGATTTTTCCCCAGCGCGGCCTGTTCGGTTTCCGTCGCCACGGGCACAAGTTTCGGCCCTTCCGGAACAGGAAATCCCGTCATTTCGTCATCGCTGACCGCTGAAATGTTCATCATAATATTCCTCCCAAATCACTTTATTTTACCGGCACGAATGCCATAATTCCCTTTACTAAAAAAACTCCTTCCTGAACCAGTCGAGCATCTTCTCTGTAAAATTCTTTTCGCGGGAACGTCCTTCGGCAGCTCCTTCCCGTTCCGCCTTTCCCCTTCCCTCGCGAACCGCTCCTTCAAGCACCAGACCCAGGGCTGCGGCATAGACAGGACTGCGGTATTCGGCGGCAAGCCCCTCCACTTGAAGGGACTCCCCCACGCGGACAGGCATGTTGAACACATTGCCTGCCAGTTCCGCCACACCCAAAAGCTCCGCGCCGCCTCCGGTCAATACCACCCCTGCGGCAAGAGGCCGGGATAATGAAAGCCTGTCCATCCGTTCCTTCAGCATGCTGAATGTTTCCTGCATTCTCGGCTTGATGATCTGCATCACATGGGATTTCGGGATAGGCAGAACCCGTCTTCCCCCGATACCGGGAACAATAATGTCGTCATCGTCTTCCAGCAGGGGCTCCCAGCAGCAGCCCGCATCAATCTTGATCCGCTCTGCCGTCTCATAGGAAATATTCTTCAGCACGGATATATCATTGGTTACCTGAGTTCCTCCCGCGGGAATGGTAGAGGTAAAAAAGGGAGCTCCGTCGTTGTATACCAGCATCTCCGTCGTTCCCCCTCCCAGATCAACCAGGGCTACTCCAAGATCTTTTTCTTCCTGGGTTAATACGGCCCGTCCCGCGGCAAGAGTCTGAAGAATAAAATTTTCTACCAGAAATCCTGCACGGTTTATGCACTTTACCAGAGTTTCGGCCCCGGTCTTTGAACAGGTAATAATATGTACCAGCGCTTCAAGCCTCACCGCAATAATATCGATGGGGTTCCTTATGCCTCCCTGATAGTCCACGATGTAACTCTGGGGGATCACCTCCAGAAATTGACGATCGAGGGGAATAAGCAGAGCCCCTGCGGCATCCAGCACCCTGCCGATATCCTCCTGCCGGATCTCGCGGGCCGGCTTTTCAGGATCCGGCACCCGGATTACCCCTTTGGAATTTATCCCCTCTACATGGCTTCCGCCGATGCCGGCCCAGCAGGACTTTACTTCCCGCCCGCTCATCACTTCCGCCATCTCGACTGCCTGGGCTATTGCGCGGAGAGTAGCCTCAATATTTACCACTACGCCCTTGCGCAGCCCGGTAGAAGGAGCGATACCTACACCGGTGATCTCCAAAGCGCCGCGTTCATTCCGTTCACCAATCACGGCGGAAACTTTTGTCGTACCTACATCCAGGCCGACATATAAACCGTCACCCGACAGAATCAGCCTCCTTATGGAATATAGGATGCAATACTGCCGGAACGGAAATCAAGTTCCTCGGGGGCGGAGCCCTGTTCCTCCAGCACATCAAGCACCAGCAAGAGATAACGCAAGCTGTCTTCGTTCAGTTCTTTGTCCATTAGCACCCGTATGGGATTATGCACCGGATAAAGAACAAGGTCAAATCCGTCAAAGTTCTTTTTCCGGATTCCAATTTCGGAAACGGCGCTCATCAATGCCGGTTCCTGTTTTCCGATTCTATAAAGGTCTTCCAGCACACTCTGATACCGTGCAGGAACCATATTTCCCAACCGGGGTTCTTCCTGTAAAAGACCGCTTATAATAGGTATGGACGAAGAGAACCCATGATCGCCGCCCATCTCTATTATAACACCTTTCCGGTCAAAATACACGGGCAGAACCCTGCCGTCTTTCATAGACAGTTCCATTGCAACAGCTTTTCTTTTGGAAAGCTTTATATGCAAAGATGCGGGAAACTGCTTTTCTACGGATGCAGCGTCTACCATCCAATGAGTTTCCAGAGCCTGCTTTACCTTTTCAGGCTTGATCTCCAGCCAGCTTGTCCTGGGGCCTATTCCTCCATGGGAGAGAATATCGGCCTCCGCGATACCGGAGATACCGTCAATGTTTATCCGCGTAAGGGGCATGCAGGGCTGTATCAAAAAAAGCCAAACCAGTTCCGCTCCAATCAGAAGCGCCGTAAGGGCAAGAAACCTCTTTACGCCTTTCCCCAGCCTGCCTCTTACCGGCGCCTGAACAGTTTCCAGAGTCTCCTGACCATAATAAAAGTCACCGGACATATACGCCCCCTTTAGTTTTCGAGACATTGACTATCAGCCCTGCGGCGAGCAAAGTCGTTGCCAGAGAGGAACCTCCGGCGGAAAAAAACGGCAGCGGAATACCCGTAGCCGGCAGGGAACCGGACACTACCGCAATATTCACCAGGGCCTGGGAAGCCACCATGGTAGCAAGAGCGAAGGCAAGCAGGAATTTGAACCTGGTGTCCGCCCTTATGGAAACACGGTACGCTCTCCAGATAAACACGGCAAAGACAACAAAAAAACAGAAAACGCCAAGAAAACCGGCCTCTTCGGAAAAGGCGGAAAAAATAAAATCCGAATGGACTTCGGGTATGCTTGCAATTTTTCTTGTCCCCTGCCCGATACCCTTGCCCCAGAAACCGCCGGAACCGAGCGTAAGAACCGAAGCCTTTACCTGGAAACCGGCTCCCTGGGGATCCCATTCGGGATGGAAGAAACTCCGTACCCTGGCCAGCCTGTGGGGTTTGGTAAGAATGAGCAAAACGGAAGTGGGAAGGAGAAGTACGGTAGCGGCAATAAAGTAACGGAAACTTACTCCCGCGACAAAGAAGATCACCAGCGCGTTAATCGCAATAAAAACCGCGGTAGAAAAATTGTTCTCCCAATAGATCAATACAAAGAAAAGGGAGGTGATAAGAGCAGGCGGCAAAATACCGGATCTAAAATTCCCAAGACTGTCCTGTTTTTTATCGAAGATATGAGCCAGATAGAGCGGAAGGGTTACCTTCACCAGTTCCGAAGGCTGGTATCCAAAAGAACCTATATGAATCCAGCGTTTTGCGCCGTTCTTCTCAAGCCCGATACCCGGAAAGAAGGTGAAGATACAAAGCACAAAGGAAAACAACACCAGGGCCATCATTCCCTTCCGCAGCCAGTCAAGGTTTACCAGGGAAGCCGCAAAGAAGAGAAATATCCCTATTGCGGCAAGAATAAGCTGCCTGACAATAAAGTAATGACTATCCCCAAAGAAACGCTGGGCAAAGGCGGCGGAACAGGAGTAGAGGGTTACAAGTCCCATGCCGGTGAGTAATAGTACACTGCCAACCAGAATATGATCCCTGCCGGGACGCGCTCTGGCAAATTGTTCTTCTTCCATACTTACCCTGTATTCCTTCCTATATTGTATCGGTTCAATATTCTCTGTATACTGAGCTTATTCCAAAACCCGAACGAGTTTTGGACAAGCTCTTGGAAAAACCGGCTAAAGGCCCGGTTTTTCCCTTTTATTGAATTTTCAAAGTCGAAAGCGCTATAATGGCGAACAGGCCGCCAAGAATCCAGAAACGTATCACAACTTTCGTCTCTGCCCAGCCCGAAATTTCAAAATGATGATGGAGGGGGGCCATGCGGAATATTCTCTTCTTTCTCAGTTTGAAAGAAAGTACCTGGAGGATGACACTGGCTATTTCCAGTACAAAGACACCTCCGATAATCAGAATAAGAACTTCTTTTTTAATTACGAGAGAGATAGTGGCAATGACGCCGCCCAGAGAGAGGCTCCCCGTATCACCCATAAAAACTTCCGCGGGGTGGGAATTGAACCATAAGAAGCCTATGCATGCCCCCACCGCGGCAAGGCAGAATACCGTAAGTTCTCCCGCGCCGGGAATATAGGGAATTCCCAGGTATGCCGAATAGTCGGTACGGCCGGAAATGTAGGTAAGCAGGGCCAGTGTAATAAAGACAAGAATTAAGAGCCCCGCAAGGAGACCGTCCAAACCGTCGGAGAAGTTGACCGCATTGGATTCTCCCACGATTAAAAGAACTCCAAAGGGAACCCAGAGAATACCCATATCGACAATGGGATTTTTGAAGAAGGGAATATAGAGGAACTGCATCTCTTTTCCGCCGAAAGTATAGAGCGCCAGCATCACTGCAATGGCTACGGCAAACTGCAGCGCCAGTTTTGCCCAGGCAGGCAGCCCGTCGGAATTTTTCCGGCTTACCTTGAGGTAATCATCAAGAAAACCGATTAACCCGAAGGCGCTGAACGTACCCACGACGAGCCATACTTTCCAGCTCTGCAGATCCATCCACAAGATCATGGACACAAGAACCGAAAGGATGATCATGATCCCGCCCATGGTCGGTGTTCCGGATTTTGAAAGATGGCTTGCGGGCCCGTCTTTCCGGACGGACTGACGAACTTCAAGCTTTTTCAGGGCTTCGATGATCCGCCCTCCCAGCATAAAGCAGATGAGCAGTGTCGTAAGGGCCGCATAGGCGCTCCGGAACGTTAAATAGGAGAACACATTAAACGGTGTAAATATACGTACCAGGGGGTATACAAATTCTAGGAACAAGATTTTCCTCCTGTAAAGATATCTCCAAGCTGTTCCAGGGCACAGCCGCGGGAGCCTTTAAGCAATACATAGTCTCCGGTTTGTACATGCTCCCTGAGCAGGCGGGCAAGTTCTCCCATGACGGCGGTATGGAAGAACACCTTGTTTCCCGCATTCTTGAGGATCTCCGCCGCAGGCAGAGTCTCCTCGCCATAGAGGAAGATCAGATCTCCTCTTGAACAGGAAAGCTGCTGTCCCAGCTTCCGGTGAGCCTCTTCCGAGATCCGGCCAAGTTCCAGCATGGAACCAATAACATAGATTCTGCGTCCTGTTACAGTGATACTGTCGCAGAACTCAATGGCCGCCTCCATGGATTCGGGGTTGGCGTTGTAACATTCCCGTATCACTGTTACAGGCCCTTCAAGAATTTCACCCCTGCCGAAAAGGGGCTTTACCGATTCAAGCCCCTCCCGGACAGCCCTGCCGCCGCAGCCCAGTTCCTGAGTAATAGCGATGGCGGCAAGGGCATTCCGCAGATTGTACTTCCCCGGCAGGAGGAACCGGGCCGGACTACCCTCCCAGGAAATCTCGGAGCCCCAAAGTCCCAGATCCCTTACCGGCCCCAGTTCCGGAAACGCCTCAAGGTTATAAAACCGGATTTTCCCCTTAGTCCCCTCCGCAAGGAAATCCCGGTATTCATCATCAGAGGGAATAAGGGCAGTTTCGTTCCCGCTGAAACACGAAAAAATGTCACGTTTCTCTAAAGCTATAAGACGCTTTGACCCGATAATTCCGATATGGGCGGTCCCTATGTTTGTGATCAGGGCAATGTTAGGATTGAGAACCGCGGCCAATTCGGCGATCTCACCCTTTCTGTTCATACCCAATTCATTGACGGCAACTTCATGATCCTGACGCACATTGAAAACCGACAGGGGAAGCCCTGTTTCGGAGTTGAAGTTTCCCGGATTCATTACCACCTTTTTTTCTCGTGCGATAATGGAAGCGGCGATCTCTTTGGTAGTGGTTTTTCCGGATGAACCGGTGATCCCGATTTTTACAAGATTGGGAAATTTGGAAAGATAGGAATGGGCGCCTGCCTGCAAAGCCTGCAGTGTATTCTTTACGGCAATCAGGGCGGCGCAGGCTTTGCGGGCCAGATCCGCAAGACCAAGACTCCTGTCAAGAAGGGCGGCCTCTTCCACCAGGGCCGCGGCGGCCCCCGCCTTAAAGGCCGCTTCCACATAACGGTGACCGTCCTGTACGGCCCCCCGGAGGGCAACAAAGAGGGCGCCGGGTTTTACTTCCCGGGAATCGATGCACACCGAAGAGAAACCCCGGCCCGCGGAAAAAGAAAGGAGATGTCCCCCCATTCCCTTTTCCAGTGCGGCGGCCAATTCAGAAAAAAGCATCAAGTTCCCCTCCCCCTGCATTCCTACTCTCCTTCTATACGGATCTGTAACACGGATTCAGGATGTATCTTCTCAAACTGAAGCTCGTGACTGGCAATATGCTCTATCCGTTCAGGCGATGAAAGGACGGCGATCCCGGCGATGAGCCGCTTATTGCTCTCCAGCCATTCTTCCTGGGAAGCCTCCAGTTTTTTTACATCCTTGTGCAGTTCCGCATAACGTTCCGCCTGCCACGCATTCAGGGCCAGAAACAGCGGTACGCTGAGAACAAAAAAATAAAACATTATAAGCCGTTTCATTCCTTTCACCTTATTCGTCCAGCAATTTTTCTATTACCCGCAGCCGCGCGCTCCGGGACGCCGGATTCGATTCTTTTTCTTCCTTCCGGGGGACAATTCCCTTCCGGGTGAGGATGTTGAGAACCCGTTTCCCCTCACACCTACATATCGGCTCTTCAGGCGGACAGGTACAGTCCCGGTTTTTTTCCCGGAAAAAATATTTGACGATCCTGTCTTCCGCCGAATTAAAACTGATAACCCCCATCCTTCCCCCGCTTTCCAGAATCCGGAAGGCTCCCTCCAGAAGATCCTGCAGGCGGGAAAGTTCTCCGTTCACCGCGGCCCTCAAAGCCTGGAAGGTCTTGGTAGCCGGATGCACCGGCCCGTGCCTCCCGGCAGGCGGGTAACAGGATTCCACCAGGGCGGACAGGGCTGCGCTGCTCTCCAGCCGGGAACGGGAACGAGCCTCCACAATTGCCCGGGCTATTCTGCGGGAAAAACGTTCCCCCGCATTGTTGTAGAGCAGATCGGCAAGTTCCTTTTCGGGAAGACGCGCCACAAGATCTGCCGCACTAAGGGGAGAGGAAGGATCTATCCTCATGTCCAGCTTTTCATCCTTGCGGAAGCTGAAACCTCGACCCGACATATAATGGAACGTGGATATACCTAAATCCAGGAGCAGGGAGTCTGGCCTCTTGAACTCCGAAGGAAAAGAGGCAAAAAAAGATTGAGCCCAGCCCGAATAAAACTGCACACGTTCTCCAAAATCCTTAAGCCTTTCCTTTGCCCTCTCCTGAATCACCGGATCCGCATCAATCCCGATAAGCCTGAGATCGGGGAAGCGGGACAGGAAGGCAAAACTGTGCCCCCCTTCACCCTGGGTTGCATCCACCATCAACTCCCCTTCCTTTCGGGGGGCAAGGTACTCCAGGCACTCCTCCAGTAAAACCGGCGTATGAACGAATTGCATAAAACCCTGTTTTGTATCCGGTTGAATTTTCAAGCCTGGCATCCCCAATCCTTAAAAAGAAATATGACCAATGGCCTTTACAACAAGCGGAGTCATCTCCTCATGCGTCCTGTAATAGACCTCGTATTGGTCCTGAGCCCAGATTGCAAGCCGTTGACCCAATCCGCAAATCATGCAATCCTTACTAAGAAGCGCATAATCCCGGACATTTTGGGGCAGGGCAATGCGGCCCGCCTTGTCGATTTCGACCTCTGTTGCGGGAGTAATGAACCGGAACTGCGCCCACTCGAGCATTTCCATGTCAAGATTGGGACTGTTCCTGATACTCTCAACAAAAGTTTTCCACGCTTCGGGAGGAAAAACCCAGATGCATTTTTGGTTCCCCTTGGTTACCCAAACGGTCTCTGTTTCCATAGCGGATCTGAGCCTGGAGGGCAGATTGAGCCTGTTCTTTTCGTCCAGGGTCGCTTTCTGCTCTCCAATCAACGAATCCATGTGTCACCCCAGCTCTCTGGTCGCAGGGAAATTGTTTGTACGATATCGCGATTTATGCATGACACTTTCCCCCACGATGACCTACTTTCCCCCACCCACTTCCGGTATATCACATCAAATTTCTCCTGTAAACAGAAAAACGGAAAAAAAATTATAGATAGCTAAGTTTTTTTTCTATTTTGCTATACGTGTGTATAGTTTATTCGCAGGCGGGTTTGGTTGATTAATTTTTCGTTCAGGATTAAGCTTTTTTCATGTTCATGGAAGAGTATTTCATTGTGTTTCCCGAAGGAGATGTCCAGGAGATCCCCGGAAAGCTTCCCGTCAACGGGATAGTGGATATCAACGGGAATGTCCTTCCCCTCCCCCTTTCTACAAACAGGATGATAGCCTACCGGATTGCGGGTATACGCACAAAAAATACCAGGGGAAGTTCCGAAACCTACCACCTGCTGGAGCTTTTGAGCGCGGAAGATCTCCTGGAATATACATGAAGAAGACAGCCCTGCGGCAGAAAACAGCCCCCCTGCACTCCATAGGAACCGAGCGGGAATCGAGCCTGCACCGGGCGCTAAAATACCGCTATGCGGGTGAAACAGGACAAACCGAATATGAATTGGAGAACTATGTCTGCGATGTCTATACCGGCGGGGGGGAAGCGCTGGAGATCCAGACAGGGAGTTTCGGCCCTCTGGATGGGAAACTCCACTCTCTCTGCCGCCTCTCCCCCGTGCGGATCATCCATCCGGTAGTAATTCACAAATATATCGAACTCTATGATACGGAAGGAAACCTGATCCGCGGCCGCAAGAGTAACCGGAGCGGCAGCATCTGGGATCTCTTCAAAAACCTGCTCTACGCCCCGGAACTGCCCCTTCTTCCCTCCCTTGCCATAGAGCTGGCGCTGATTGACGTGAAGGAAAAGAGGGTGGACGACGGCAAAGGTTCCTGGCGGCGCAGGGGCGCGAGCATCCGTGACCGGGAACTCCTCGCCTGGCATGAGTCAATAGAACTTAAACACGTCTCCGATTACCGGCGCTTTGTTCCATTTGCCCCCAAAACGGAGTTTACCGTCCGGGATCTGGCAAAACAGGCCCGGATACAGGCTCCCCTTGCCGGCAAAACGCTCTATGTACTGAACAAAATCGGGATTGTTAAACGGGTTGGAAAACAGGGAAGAGCCCTTCTGTATTCGCAGGTATAAACAAAAAAAGGCAGCACGCCGCTTCCCCTCACCTGCAAGCGCCTGCTGCCTTTTCTATAACTATAAATCGGGCGATTTTACCACGCGTCGTTCATGTCGTCGGGGTCGCGGTTGTCTTCGGCAAAGAGGTCTACCGTTGCCCGGAGGTCATCCAGGTAGATGTAATAACTGCCGAAGGCCTCCA
>JAIRNJ010000026.1 GCA_031258115.1 Treponema sp.
CCAGCAGTTCGACAATCCTGCTAATCCGGCGATCCACGAAAAAACCACGGGGCCGGAAATTTGGGACGATACCGATGGTAAAATCGACATCCTTATCGGCGGAGTGGGTACCGGGGGTACGATTACCGGTGCGGGGAAATACCTCAAATCGAAGAAACCCTCGGTACGGGTTATCGCCGTGGAACCCGCGGGCTCCCCGGTTCTTTCCGGCGGTAATTCCGGTCCTCATAAAATTCAGGGCATAGGCGCGGGTTTTGTTCCCCGGGTTTACGATCCCAAGATTGTGGACGAAATATACCAGACCGATGAGGTAAAGGCGGGCGATGTTGCCCGGGCGGCGGCAAAACAGGAGGGTATCCTCATTGGCATCTCTTCCGGCGCTGCCCTGGAAGCGGCCTTGACCGTCGCCAAACGGCCCGAAAACAAGGGCAAGACCATTGTCGTGGTCCTTCCCGACACGGGAGAACGTTACCTTTCAACCTGGCTTTGGGAAGAATAGGCCAGACGCAGAGAGATGAAAAAAGGAGGTGTTTTTCTTTTTCTCTGCGGCCGGCGCTAACGGCGTGATTCTAAAATAAGGTATCGAACATCTGATTCATGGTGTTGGAGGGGGTTTCAACTTTTACCCGCCCTTTATTCTCCGCAGGAACCCCGGCGGCGATGGTATGGGGGGGAACAGGGTGGAGTACCACGCTTCCGGCGCCGATAACGGCTCCTTCGCCTATTTCGATATTCCCCAATATGGTAGAGCCTGCCCCCAGAAGGCTGTTTTTCCGTACCGTGGGATGCCGTTTTCCCGTTTCTTTACCGGTTCCCCCCAGAGTTACCTGGTGCAGAATCGATACATTATCTTCTATGACGGCGGTCTCCCCTACTACCAAAGCGGTGGCGTGATCGATAAAAACCCCCTTGCCAATGACCGCCGCGGGATGAATGTCCACGCCGTACATCTGGGAAACCCGGCTTTGAATATAGTAGGCCAGATAGGAACGGCCCTCGTTCCAAAAATTATGGCCGATACGGTACAGTTCCAGGGAATGATAGCCCTTATAGAAAAGGTAGGGAACCAAAAAATCCTGGGTTGCGGGGTCCTTGTCCACCACCGCCATGAGATCCCATATGGCATATTCGACTATGGTTTTATCCTTTTCCAGGATATCCAGCACACTCCTGAACAGATCTATCCTTTCATGCAGAAAAACACACTGGTTCGCAAGAAGCGCCGCCAGGGAATGCTGAAAATCGGGTTGCCCGATAATCAGCGACCGGAGAAAAGCCTTCAGGGAAGGCTCCTGCGCGGCGGTTTCCGCCGCCCTTTCCTTCATCAAGTTCCAACTAAACATCACTCCCCTCTAAGAGCCGGCACGTCCGCCGTAACACTCTCCTCAAATTGTCATGCTTTCGCCCACAATTTACCATATTTTGAGTACTTGTAGTACTATGGGCTGCCGTCCGGCGGAATTTGTACCGAAACTTCCGGATAATGCTATACTGTACCGTAACTTGCCGTTTTGCATATTCCGGGATACCATAAGGTATGCTCCAACAGATCGAACTTTATAACATCCTAATCAACTATACCAAGAAGAACCGTTCTCCCTACATTGACATTGCCACCTTTATCGATGTCCTGGAGAAACATGCCAAACGCCGTGCAGAGGAACAGCCCGAATGGACCATTTGGATTAACGACACCAGCGTAAAGGTCTGGGATGAATTATCCCGTTTAGTAAAAGAAAATAAATGCGAGCTCCAGACCAACGGGTCGGAGACCCGTATTTTTATGTACCACTTCTATACCGATTTAATCAAAGCGGCGTATCAGTCCATTGATGAATCCGCAGACAGGCCCTTTCCCGATGAGGTATCGCTGCAGATTACCATACCGCAGAATCAGATGGAGCTTCTGTACCTGCAGTCGGATTTTAACGCATACCTGGAAGCCCAGTCCCGGGAGGAGCCCAAAATTCCTATCGTCAAAATTATTCTTCCCGAGGATGCCGGGGAAATTCTGGTTCTGGATACCATGATTCCCCAGACGTTGCTGGATGCGGCCATGTTAAAGCTTAGAAACTATCTTCGCAGCCACGGCAACAAGGAATATCTTCAGCATAAACTTAGCATCCAGTTTCCGGGAAAAGAAAGCCAGCTTAAAAATATGTTTAATCAGATCCTTGTCAGGCCGCTGGACTGTGCCGGCGCCTTGAAGGCGTCGGGAGATTTTATCTATTATTTTTGGGCCTTTCTCTGTATTTCCATCAAGACCGATATCGAAAAAAAGAAAGAGCTTCTATCCGAAGAAAGCGCCGTTCTCCAGGCGGTTTATATCATCGAAATCATGAACAATTTTTTCAAGACTCTGGTGGTAAAGCAGCGGGAAAGGGAACTGGCTTTTAAGGAGCTGGAGCTTAAACTGGATAAGCCCCCCTATTTGTTTACCCTGGAGGCCATCGCCGGTTTCAGTGACGGCAAGGGAATTCCCTTATTGGGCCGTTTTTCTAAGGAAGAGCTGGAACAGTACATACTGGCCAAAATCACGGAACACACGGAGAATGTCCTGCCGGAACTGCTGATTATCCGGGAGGGGGAAGGCGGACGGAGCTTTGTCAAAAAGAGTAAGTTTCTCCCCCTCTGCGCAAAGCTCTTGGTTGACGCCAGGCCGAAAATAAAGAAGGCAGTTTTAAAACGATGGGTCAAACTGTTAAAATCCCACCGCCGGGAAGCCGCCATGGACAGCGACAAAGAATTTGAAAAGCTCCTTTCCCAGTATACCGCCGAATTGACGCCTACCCTTGCGGCCATACTGCAGGATCAAAAACTCTACATGGTTTTTGAGGAGCTCGAGCGGAATCAGGCAATTAATGAATCCTTCCGGCTCTTTAACAAGGGCATACTGATTCCCCCGAGCATGCTTCTCCTGGCAAAGCGGAAGGATCTTCTGGCCGACGCCCGGATCATGCTTCCTTTCTGGTATAACTTTCCCTTCATTGCCGGCATAGTGGCCTTCTTCAGAAACTTGAAACAGAACCGCCTTCGAAAAAAGGATGCCGGCAGCGGTGAAGATGAGGCTGGAGAAGAAGCCAAGGACGGTAATGAGGGCCTTCAGGAAGCCGCCCGGAAGATTGTCGAAACCTATGTCCCTCAGGGAAAGACCCTGGATTTCTGCCTTGTTGAGGCGGCGTCCCGCTGGAGTAAACTTCTCGACAAAAAAGCCCGCCAAAATCTGATAGAGGATGTTAACCTTCTTATCCGGGACCGGCTGCGCCATACCCTGCGACTCCAGCATAATGGCAAAGTAACCGCCAATTTTATCAATACCCTAGCCGCCAAGATCCAGGAAACCCCATCGCTCATGCAGATAAGTGACCAAAATGCCCTGAGGATCTATATCCAGCTTTATATCATAAAACTGATGATGAACGGAAAAATTTAAAACTCCTACTGAAGCATCCTGAACCACCGTTCCCTTTAGAAGTATCACGGAAGGTTCGTCGGATCTTCCATGATACGGCAGATCGTTGACCGCCGTATATTATTACCGGGAGGCGCTATGAATAACCTCAACTCAATCTTAATTGAAGGCAATCTGGTCCGAGATCCCTTGTTTCGTACCACTCCTAAAGGAACACCCCTCTGTACCTTTAGCCTTGCCTCCAACCGTTTCTTTAGACAAGATTCCGGCTTGGAAAAGGAGGTAAGTTTTTTCGATGTGGAAACCTGGTCGAAACTGGCCGAATCCTGCTACAGCAAGGGCCATAAAGGCCGGGGGGTCCGGGTGGTGGGCCGCTTAAAGCAGGAACGCTGGAATGATCCCGAAGGGAAGTCCCGTTCCAGAGTTACCATCGTGGCGGAACATGTGGAATTCCGTCCGGAATTTAAAAAAGAGGGGGATGCCACAAAGGCCGCCGAAATTGCGGCCGCCGCGGCGGCCTCCGAAACGATACCGGAAATCCCGGTACCGGAGGAAGTGGAACCCGTCGTGTTTTAGCGCGTCCGGGGTGCGGGAAAGCCGGAGGCAGCCGTTTCCGGCTTTCTTTTTTCCGTGTAAAAGCCGCTCTTCCGGTCAAAGCGGCCGGTATTCCGCAGGGGAATAGTTGACGCAGAGGCGCCTGGCACTCCTGCGTTTACCGCAGAGAATTTAAGAACTAACCGCTAAGTCAAATAAATCAAATCGAACCTCTGATTCGCGGAAGACCAAAATACTTCTTCTTTATACTTCTTTTACTTTTTTGACTTTGCGGTTAAAAATTCTTCTTCGCGCAAATTCGGAAATTCGGTGCCTGGCACCCTTGCGTTTACTTATTGACAAAAAATATGTTGTTTATAATAATATGCCAGAGGACATTATATGAAGAAAATGTTTTTTGTATTTTTAATAGCCATTATAAACATAAATTTATGGGCTGAGAATTTAGATTACGTTATACATCTCGGTACTAATTTATCGATTTTGGATAATAGATTGACAATTGATCAATTATGTTATTTATCAGGGGAAGAATTACGAATTCTTAGAAATACAATATATGCGAAACATGGGCTAAAATTTAATTCTCGTGATTTATTAGAGCATTTTAATAAATTTTCATGGTATTCTGGAATAAAAAGCAATGTCGAAAACGAACTTTTAGAAATTGATAGAGAGAACATTGCGTTTATTCAAAAAATAGAGGCAAATTATCCAAATGATAATGATAGTAGAATAATAAATATTATAGGTACATGGGCTTTCTATGGTGCAATGCCGGCTGGGCTGGATAGCCCCAATGGCCGATATGCAGACCATATGGGTATATGCCCAAATGGAACATATATTTATATTGAACGAAAGGATAGGCATACTTTTTCTTATGGAATCTGGTCATTAAAAAACAATGTATTTGAAACAAAATTAATAAAGGCAGATAATAAAAACACTAATAAAGGAAGACCCAAAGAAGGGGTTGTTAATGATTATTCGATTAACCCTAATGAATTTGGAATAGGGAAATTACTAACTTGTGATTTTTTTAATCGAGGATATTGGGGAAAATATACAAATGATATAAATTGTAATAGTCAAGATAAAATCTGACACTTGTTGAAAAACATGCTATACTTTCAACAAGGAGTGAAAGATGACAAACCAGCAAAAAATCATTAAAACGAAAGTCGGTATTCTTGA
>JAIRNJ010000062.1 GCA_031258115.1 Treponema sp.
ATGTTGTCAAAGAGGACTACGATTTAGCAATCATCGATTTTACCAGGGCCATCGACTTAAACCCCAATCTCGCTGAAGCGTACCATAACCGGGGTGCCACTTATGCCACCAAAGAGGACTACGATTTAGCAATCGCCGATTTTACCAAGGCCATCGACATTGGCTTAAATGATGCCGAGACTTACTATAACCGGGGTAATGCCTACCTTATGAAAGGCGATTATGCCCGGGCCCGATCAGACTGGGCCGAGGCGCTACGACTTGATCCCAAGCATGCCAATGCGCTGAATAATCTTGAAGTGTTTCGTAAACTAGGTTATTAATCATGACAAAGAAGTCTGCACGACAGCCGGGGGTTTCGCCGGATTCCCATAGGCCCGACAAAAACATGGAGGGCTGGAAAAGAGTACAGCGATCAGATATACACTATGGAATACATGGAAACGAATATGAATAAATCAATCATTTTAATTTTTCTTGCAGTCTTTATTCTCAATAGTTGTTCTACTATTCCAAATGCAACTGTTGAAAACTCTACGTTATTAATCGGTAAATTAAGGTCAGATAAAAAGGCAATGAATATTTTAAGTACAACAAAACGGCCTGTGTTTCTTAATACTTCTGAATTTGGCCCCACCAGATTTGGATCGGGCGTAGGTATAAGTTTAACAGGTCTGCTTTACAATTCAATCAATGCCATATATGTGTCAATATACGATGTTAAAAGCAGGAAAACGATATTTTGCAAGGTTCAAAAGGGTGGATTTTTTTATTCTACTGATTTGTATAACGGTATTTACATATTGAAAGAAATAATAAATATAGATGCAGATGGCGAGAGAAGACTCCCTGTCAATGCATATTTTTACATAGAAGAAGGCAAAATAAACAGTCTGATAATAAATATTCAGGATGAAAGATACCCATTACCCAATTTTGGATTATTTTCCCTTGAAAGCAGACGTGAAGTTATAGATTCGTTTAAAGAAGAGTTTTACAAAAAGCATTCAAAAACAAACTGGGTACAAAAAGAAATTCATTCCTGTCTTCTTGTTGCCAACTTCGGCGACAGATTTGCTGATGTCTACAGATTTATGCAGTATCATTATGGTGATAAACAATTAGCTGTTGCCATTTTGGGCATATCTTCTGATGATATGGAATTAAGTGAATATATTCTAAATTATTTTGAAATGGATGTAAGGGTAAGAGGCTATTTTACAGGTAATAATACTTTTGTACCAAAACTACTGCCAGACGATATTGACTTTAATCGATTTTCTGATATCAGTGAAGAAGAAGCAATAAAATTAGGAAAAGCCCTTGATGCCGATATTGTTGTTACCGGTGTTATTAGCAAGTCAAAATTTACTAACAAGGAGATTGGTTTAGACACATATAGAATATTAAATTTTAAATATATAGATGTACGCAATGAACAGCAAAGGATCTCTCATATTACTTTGTTTTAAAGATATACTACAGAAGGTTAAATGCTATGACAGGCATCAAAGATAAATTGGAACAAATATTATCTAACGACTATCTTTTTAAGATAGATTGTACGGAATTTTACTATCTCAAAATAGAAAATAAAAAAAGCATTTATTTAAAAAACAATGCCAATATTGATGAATTATTAACAGTTTTGATGAGTATGGATGATTGTGAGGAATGCTTTATTTTTGAATTTAATACTGATTACATGGTTGAATTAATTGCAAATGGATTTATGATCCTTTCAAAAAGGTTTTTTATAGATTTCTCAAATAATTTTTTATTTAAAAAACCGGATCATCAAAATTTTATATCAGACATATTGTTAAATCCAAGGCTATTTAAAAATAATCCGGTAATCTTTTTTGATAATTTACACGTATCAAAATCAACAAAACGTATTGCTTCAAAATATGAACTTAAGGTTGATTTTGATTTTGAAACTATTGTTGATAAATGTGCGGAAATTCATGGGGAAAATTGGCTTACGGAACCTCTAAGGAACTGTTTTAAAGAATTACATAATTACAGTAACATAAAAATCAAAATGATTTCTTTTGGAGTTTATAAAGGCGGTATATTAGAGGCAGGGGAATTTGGCGTAATTACAAAAGGCATTTATACCAGTTATTCCGGCTATCATGATACGTCTTCAGCGGGTACAGTCCAAATTGCCTTAATGCTAAAGTATCTTAACGAAAAAGGATTCTGTTTTTGCAGTATGCCCGGCAGTCGAATTGATTATGATAAAATTGTAGAATATAAATATCGCTTTGGGGCTAAGGACATAAACCGAAAGGAATATATAAAATATTTTGTATAGATGTTAAAAGGACATGCCGCTCCTGACAGGTTTGTTTAAAAACTTCGCCGCATTTTGCCGGCTCTGATCTTTGTTGCACAATACCTTTATCCGAGCTTGTAATTTGTCAGTGATTGCAAAACAGGCAGCGCGAGGCATTGGCAAAAGCAGCCTTTTGCGGGTATACTGTAAACTGTAATGGAGAAAAACACACGCATTGAAGAAGCGTTAAAAGTTTTGGATACGATGATTCTTTCCGCATCCGGCTGGCGCGGGGTTTTTGCAGAGACCGGGGATGAGGAAAGCAGGGAGGCTGAGGTTTCCGGGCCGCATCTCCTTGTTGCGGCGGCCGCGGCGCGGGTATTTGAGGCGTATCTTGAAGAGAAAAAACAAAACGCCAGGGCGCTCATCGTTCTGGGTTTCGATACCCGGCCTACAGGCCCTGCCCTTGCGGAAGCCATGCGGAAGAGCCTTATCTGTGAGCTGCGTTTCCTGGGAGTTTCCGCGGCCCCCGAAATTATGGCCTATACCCGGCTTCTTGCGGAAAAAGAGGGTGAAAGGTCCGTCGGATTCATCTATATCTCGGCAAGCCACAACCCCGTGGGGCATAACGGTATCAAATTCGGCCTTGCGGACGGCGGAGTTATTCCGGGAACGGAAAACGCCAAACTTGCAGGCCGTCTTGCCGGAGCGATTGAGGCTCTGTTTTCCGGAGAAGGGATCCCCCTCAAGCCGGAAATCGCCTCAGCGGAGACGGGGGGAGAAGACTCAAACGGAACGGCGGCGCTGAAAACGGAAGCCCTGAAGGCTTATATGGATTTTACCTGTACTGTAGCCGGAGGAGATCCCGTCATTGAAGAGTTGAAGGAAGAGATCAAAAGGAGACCCCTGGGTATTGTTGCCGACTTTAACGGCTCGGCGAGAACCTGTTCCATCGACCGGGATTTTCTTAGGAAGCTGGGGGTACGCTTCAGGGCCATCAATGATACACCGGGTCTCATAGTCCACAAAATAGTGCCCGAGGGGGAATCCCTGGAGCCATGCAGGCTTTTTCTGGAAGAGTGCGGCCGCGAAGACCCGGCCTTTGTCCTGGGTTATGTGCCCGATTGTGACGGAGACCGGGGAAACCTGGTGATCCGGGATGGGGAGAAGACGCGGGCCCTCGAAGCCCAGGAAGTTTTTGCGCTGGCCCTTATTGCGGAACTGACCCATCTGGTCTATACCGGAGAACTCCGTTACGATAACAGCGGGAACGCGCTCGACAAGGCGGCGGTGGCGGTAAACGATCCCACTTCGCTCAGAATAGACCGTATTGCCAAAGCCTTTGATGTGTCTGTTTTCCGGGCCGAGGTGGGAGAAGCCAATGTAGTAGGACTGGCGCGCCTTCTGCGTACACAGGGTTACAAGGTACGGATACTGGGGGAAGGCTCCAACGGGGGGAATATCACCCACCCGGCCGCGGTACGGGATCCGCTCAACACGATCCTCTCCCTGGTAAAGCTTCTCTCTTTACGGGGAGACGGAAACAGGCAGGGTCTCTTCGAAATCTGGTGCAATCTTTCCGATCAGAGGGAACTCTACCATCACGACTTCAGCCTTGCGGATATTCTCGCCAGCCTTCCGGCCTTTGTCACCACAGGAACCTCGGCTCCGGAAGCCTGCCTCCGGGTAAAGACCGGGGATCACGGCGTTTTGAAGGAAAAGTATCAGAGGATATTCCTCCGGGACTGGGAAGCGAAGAAAGATGAACTCAAAGGACGTTACGGCATTGCAGGATGGGAAGCGGCGGCCTATAGTGGTATGGAAGAAAAGAGACGTCTTGCCCGTTTTGGCGAAGCAGGCAGGGGCGGTCTCAAGATCTATTTTTTGAATAGTGATGATTTTCCGGTGGCTTCAATATGGATGCGGGGTTCCGCCACGGAACCGGTATTCAGAGTCATAGCGGATGCGGAAGGCAGTGATCCCCGGCTTGAGCGGGAACTCATAGAATGGCAGCGAAAAATGGTACAAGAAGCGGAAGGAGTATAACATGGGTATCCGGGGTGAAATATTTTCCACCAAAATCGCATTACCGAAGAGAACCTATTTCTTTAACGTCAAGGAAAACCGGCTGGGAGACCTCTATCTCAACATCGTGGAGAGCAAAAACAAGGAAACCGGGGGTTTTGACCGCCAGTCGGTAATTCTTTTTGCGGAAGATCTCCCCGAATTCCTGCGGGGTTTTGACGAATCCCTCAAGGTTCTGGAAAAAAATGTGCGGGAAAAGAATAAGAAAGTAATCGTAAAAAAAAGCCGCCCGGAGCGCCCGCCTGAAGCTTCCGGCGAAAAAAAACCACCCCGCAGACAGCGGGTGGTTAGAAGAGCAAAGCAAGACTGATGAGCTTGTTCCAAAAACTGAAGTTTTATGAGCTTATCCAAAAGCTGAAGTTTTGGAACGGCCTCCAATGCCTTGCGCCTTACAGATACCGGAAACTCATGCGCTGAATGGGGGAAGGCCCGTAGAGGCGGATTCTTTCGTAGTGGGCTTCAGTGGGGTAGCCCTTGTGCCTGTCGTAACCGTACTGGGGGTAGAGCCAGGAATAGCGGAGCATGAGCCTGTCCCGGCAGGTTTTGGCGAGGATAGAGGCGGCCATAACCGCGGGGATTTGGGCGTCCGCCTTGACCATGGTTTGACAGGGGACGGGAAGCGCAGGCGACTCGTTGCCGTCCACGATGAGGATGAGCTTCGAGGGCTCGACGGCAGGGCTCTGCAGCATGAGGGCTTCAAAGGCGCGTTCCATGGCAAGAAGGCTTGCCCTGAGTATATTGATCCTGTCGATTTCCACATTGGAGGCCCAGCCCACGCCCCAGGCAAGGGCCTTTTCCATGATCAGGACACGGGCCTCTTCCCGCCGGGATTCGGAAAGTTTTTTTGAATCGTTAAGCGTTTCTGTGGGAAAATCCGGAGGCAGCACCGCGGCTGCGGCGCAAACAGGCCCTGCCAGAGAGCCCCGGCCCGCTTCGTCAATGCCGCAGATAAGTTCCATCAGGCGCCCTACAGTTTCTCATTGATTAGCCTCAACGCCTCATGAAGTTCCCGATCCTGGGCATAGTACCTGTTCTCCAGTTCTTCATCCGTAAGACCCACAAGTTCGTGACTCATATAGTGTATCCAGTAACTCTCATCCTTTACGGAAAGTTCGTGTTTACGGCACCAGTAGTCGGGCTGTACGGGGAACTGTTCCGGTTTATCGTAAAAATACTTGTAATCGTGGACCGCAACCTTGAGATCGTGGCGGGGAATACCCCGTTCCATGATGATCTCCGCAAGATGGTTAATCGTAATTCCCGAATCGTAGATATCGTCCACCAGAAGAATTTTGTCCCCGGTGCGGAGGTATTCCGGAGAATAGGTCCAGCCTTCCACGGTGATCTTGTCCGACTTCAACACATCGGAATAGGAACGGGCCACAACCGCCGCATAGTAGACGGGCCTGCCATTCTGCCGGACTATCTTGAAGTATTCGCTGATAACGTTTCCCAGATAGGCCCCGCCGCGGAGGGACACATAGATCACGTCAGGAACAAAACCGTCCTTGTATATCCTGTGGGCCAGCTTTAGGGCATTGTTCCGGACAAGGTCATAGGGAATAAATTCCTTGTGCATGACACCAGTCTAGTATTTTTGCCCTGGTTTGGGAAGGGGATGAATTTGGAAAAGGGCTTTGCCCGGATTTCAATATCCGGGAGTACAAGGTTCTTTTTTTAGCGGCAAGTCAAGGGTTCTTCATTGGAGGGCAGCCAGTTTCGCTTCAATCTGCTCCGCAGAGTATCCTTGTTTCACAAGTTCCAGAACCATGTTTTGTCCTTCCTCCCGGCCTTCTTCCCGGCCTTCCTCCCGCTCAACTACCAGAGCATCTTCCAGTTTCCATTCCGTCATTAACATATTCACTACCTCCGATCCATGCAATTCCAAGAAAGGTTTTAATATATTGTGGGCAATACACCAGCGTACCGCCAGAGTCATGGCTTTCTCTTTTTCATCATCACTGAGTTTGGGGGGATTTCTGTCACCCGCAATTTCCGCTTCAAATTCCCGGGCCTTGGCTATAAGGACAGTGTACCCGTTCAGCTTTTCGCAGCGCCGGGTTATTGGTTCATTGCGGCCCTGGTTGATATTGTATACCTTCACCCGAAGCTCCAAATCCATGCCCCGATCCCCGGTTATGCCTAAAACCGCGGCATCCTCAAATGCGTCCGATAGTTTCAAAACCATCTCGTCGGGATAAGGGGCCGTCCCGTTGTACAGTACGATAAATTCAGGCCGGGGAATAGTAAGTTTTTTACTGCCGTACATGTTTTTACCGGCGGTGAGTTTTTCGTATACCCTGGCTATGTACATAAGCAGCCTGACAGTCATGTTGGGGTTGATGGTACTTTGATGCTCGATGAGCACTACGAGCTTGTTGCCGACCTCAAAGGATATATCGTTCAGAAAGGTTTTATACAGGACACCTTCAAGGGTATTGATGGTAATAGGTATGCCGGGATCAAGAGTGATCCCCTCCAGGGCGCCATAGAGTTCCCGCAGCGTGTCGGGGTCACTGAAAAGGAAGGAAAATACGCTGTCCTTGTATTCGCGGTTTATACCCATATATGCTTCTATAAAAATTATACGAAATTTTACCGGGATTTTCAACAGAGTTGTAACAAGAGGTGTGGATATTATGCAGGTTCATAGTCCCGGCAACCATCCTCCCGGAAGACATTGGCAGTCATGGCGATGATGGGAACACTCTGCTCAACCTATACAGCGATACGGAATTATGATATGAGAGAGGATCGCACGCTTGAGACGAAAGATAACCTTCCCCACTGACTCTCTCGTTAACCGGGGTTTCAGTACCATTAGCACAGCAAAACCCATGCTTTTCAGGTCAATGGAAAACGAAATCGCCTTCGCCACAGACTAGTACCCAGTCAAGAAGTGAACTGTGGATAAAGTCTCTTAAGCTTGATACGGGCATCGGCAGTGGTAAAGCGCCAGTTTATCTTACACGCCTCCCGGTTTCTGATCCCGTTCCAGG
>JAIRNJ010000063.1 GCA_031258115.1 Treponema sp.
CCCCCAGTTCATTTTTTGTTTGCGCTTGATGCCCTGCATGACTTTATAATACTATGGGCTGATTCTGGAACCTGTCTATTATAAATTTAGCATATTTTATTATATCTTTAGCATATCGGAGCTTGATAATCTATCATACAGCTTGCAGATAAGCCATGGGGAGGATCCATTTGTCTTTTAATCAGGCGTTTACTCTGAGAACAAAGCCTTTTTCTCGTTTTCCTGTGGAAAACGCACTTTTTCAAGCGGCGAAAAACGGCTGTTTTTTTTTCATTTCCGGATAAGTTCTCAAACCAGCGTCCGCGCTATACGCACAATATCTGCAAAAACTCCGCCTGCGGTAACTTGGGCTCCGGCTCCGGGGCCCTTGATCACCATGGGGAGCCGTGAATAACGGGCTGTGGTGATCACCACAATATTGTCGGAGTCCACCAGTGAGCGGAAAGGGCTGCCGGACTCTTCTTCCCGGAGGGAGAGGCTTGCCTTGCCCTCTTCGATAACCGCCACATAGCGGAGGGACTTGCCTGCCGCGGCAGCCGCCAGGCGGCGTTTTTCAAATGCCTCATCGGATTTCTCAAGTTCTTTGAAAAATGTCTCCACATCCTCAGCCTCAAAACACGCGGGGGGCAGGATCGGTTCTATGCTCACCGCGGGGAATTCAAGGTTCATGCCGCATTCCCTGGCGAGGATAAGGGCCTTGCGGGCCGCATCCATGGCGTTAAGGTCGTCCCTGGGATCCGGTTCCGTGTAGCCCGCGGCCTTTGCCTCCCTGACCAGGGCCGAGAAGGTCTTGCCGCCGTCGTAGTTGTTGAAGATAAAGCTTAAAGTCCCGGAAAGAACCGCCTCGATGCGCAGTACCTTGTCTCCGGAGAGGGAAAGATCCCGGAGGGTGGAGATAACGGGGAGGCCGGCGCAGACCGTGGTTTCATAGAGGTAGGGGATGCCCCGGTCGCGGGAAAAACCGGTGAGAAGCCTGTAATAATCCAGGGAGCCTGCATTGGCCCGTTTGTTGGGGGTAACAACGGGAATCGAAGAGCGGAGTATGTCCCCGTATACGGAAGAAACACTATCACTGGCGGTACAGTCGCAGAAACAGGTATTCGGCATGTTGAAGGACTTCATCTTTTCGATAAAGAGTTCCAGGTTAAAGTCCTGAACCAGAGGATCTGTTCCGGGCCGGAGTACTGTTCCCGGCTTTGAATCATTTAACAGATTCTTCACCTCGGCAGGATCGAGCCCTCCTGCGGAGAAGGCCATCCGCTTTGAATTGGCAGCCGCAACAAGGTTTATGCGGATCATGTGGTTTTCCGCGAGAAGCTCCTGCTGTCCGGCAAGCTGTTCCAGCAGGGTGCCGCCGATGAGTCCTATCCCCACAAGAAAGAGATTCACCGAGCGCACGCCGGAGAGGAAGAAAGCCTCATGAATCGAATTAATGGCCTTTGCCTCATCCTGCTGGGTCACCACCGCGGAAATGTTAAGCTCCGAAGAACCCTGGGCGATTGCCACCACATTAACCCCGTTCCGGCCCAGCGCGTGGAAAACCTTGCCCGAAATACCGGAACTCCGTTTCATTCGGGAGCCCACCACCGCAATAATAGAAAGCCCTCCCTCGATGACCGGCGGATCTATAGAGCCCGCCGCTATCTCCCTGCCGAACTCCTCGTTGATTGAATCTTTGGCCGCAGGCGCATCTCTTGGGATGATGGCAAAGCATATCGAATACTCGCTGGAACTCTGGGTAATAAGGATGATGTTGATGCCCCGCCGCGCCAGGGCGCCGAAAAGCCGGGAAGAGAAGCCTGAAACCCCGACCATGCCGGATCCCTGAACCCGTACCAGGGCCACGTCCTGCATGGAACTGATGCCCCGGATCGCATAGTCTCCCTGGACGGCCTCCCGGCGTATCCAGGTGCCGGGCCCCGAAACGTTGAAGGTGTTCCGTATCCGGATCGGTATGCCCTTCTCCAGAGCCGGCTTGATCGTGGGGGTAAAAAGCACCTTGGCGCCGAAATGGGACAGTTCCATGGCCTCCACATAGGAGATCTCTCCAATGGTAAAGGCGTTTTTTACCAGACGGGGATCCGCGGTAAGAATTCCGTCCACATCCGTCCAGATCTCCACGACTTCAACCGCCAGGGCCGCTCCGAAGATTGCGGCGCTGAGATCGGAACCTCCCCGGCCCAGGGTGGTAGTGACACCGCCTTCGGTGGAACCGATAAAGCCGGTAACAACCTTGATCCGCCCTCCCCTGCCGCTTTTCAGGTGGCTTCGGATATTGGAAAAACTTATCTCCTGGAGGCAGCGGGCATTTCCAAAATTGCTGTCCGTCCTCAAAAGGTTCCGGGAATCCACAAAGTCCGCGTCTATACCTTCCGCAAGGAGGATTCGGGTTATAAGAGAAGCGGAAAGCCTCTCCCCGAAACTCATTACGGAATCGAGAATCCGCTTTGAAAGTTCACCCAGAAGGGCTATCCCGTCAAGATACTGGGTAAGTTCCCCAATAAGCTTGTCCAGGTCCGCAAGGGCGGTTTCCATATCGGAACCCTTGAGAAAAGCCGCCGCCATACCGGCATGGCGCTCCCTCAGCTCCCTCACTCTGAGGCCGTAGGAGACATCCCCCCCCTCGGCCAGACGGGCCTGGTTTATGAGGCTGTCGGTAACGCCGGACAGGGCGGAAACCACCACTATCCCGTCCTTTTCCCGGTGATCCGGATCGTTGAGGATTGAAATTATGTTCCGTACTGCCCCGGGACTACCAACCGAGGTTCCGCCGAATTTCAAAACGAGCATTCATTTCCCCCATTATGCAAAAGAGTTATACCGGATTTTGGAACCGGTTCATGGTACTATAATTTTTTTTGTTTTTATAGTAGGATTGGTGTTATCAAACGCTACTATTTTGACTGGGCCGCCAGCGCCATACCGCATAAAAGTACAGGAGAAGTCCCCTTTGCCAACCCTTCTTCCATTCACCGGGAGGGCAAGGCCGCCCGTGAAGCCCTGGAAGAGGCCCGTGAACGCTGCGCAAAGGTACTGGGAGTGGCGGCAAAAACCCTCTTTTTTACCTCCGGAGGAACCGAATCCAATGCAATTGTCCTCTTTTCAACTCTGCTCCGGCCCGGAGGGGGAGGAATTTGCTATTCCGCGGTGGAACATCCTGCGGTACGGGAAAATTGTCTGGTTCTGGAACGGATGGGCAAGCATGTCTGGTCAATTCCGGCGGATAAAGACGGCAGAATAGGCAGGGAAAGCCTTGAAAAGACCATTGAAAAACACGGTTTCCCCAGGATGGCTGCAATTATGGCGGTAAATAATGAAACCGGCGCCATAATGGATCTGAAAGGCCTCGGGGAGACGCTGCGGAAAAGCGGCGGCCCGCGCGTTCACTTTCATGCGGATCTGGTACAGGCGGCGGGGAAGATACCCCTGAATCTTGAGGGCTGGGATCTTGATTCGGCAGCGTTCAGCGCCCACAAGCTGGGAGGACCCCGCGGCATAGGGCTTCTCTATCTTAAAAAACCGCTGAATGTTCTCGTTTTGGGCGGGGGGCAGGAAGGAGGAATACGGCCCGGAACGGAAAACACCGCGGGCGCCCTGGACTTTGCCGCCGTGCTTGAGGCTCATGCGGAAGGGCCGGCTCAAAAGGCTGCCGCGGCCGCGGCGGAAAAACGCTTTATGAAGCTTATCCCGGCCCTCGGATCAATCGAACGCTGTACCCTTATTCCCGAAGACAGGCTCCCCCTGGATTCCCGTTTCTCACCATGGATACTGCAAACGGCTTTCAGGGACATTCCCGGAGAAGTGATGGCCCGGGCCCTGGACGATCTCGGTTTTGCGGTTTCCACCGGCTCGGCCTGTTCGGCAGCCTCACCCGAGCGGCCTGTATTGGCCGCCATGGGCCTTGATCCCAGACTCAGGCTGGAAGGCATCCGCATATCCCAGGGCTGGTCTACCACGGATGAGGAGATTGAAGCCCTTATAGCCGCAATTCACGAAGTGCTTGAATACCTATGATAGTCAATGAAGCAACCTACCTCCTGAAACCCGGAGAATTGACTCTGAAAGGCGGAAACCGGGAAGGCTTTGAACGGATACTGAGAAGAAACCTCATTCTTCTGCTTTCCGCGGCTCTTGGGAGGAAGAATTTCAGGCTTGAAAACACCAGGGGCAGGTACTATGTATTCTGCGGCGAAGAAGAAGCCGGAATTACGGAAAAGATCCTGGACAGATTCTTCGGCATTTCAGGCTGGGCAAAGGCCAGAAAAACCGGAAAGACACCCGAAGAAGTGATGGCGGCCTGCGCGGCGGAAGGCAGGGAACTATCCCTCCGGGGAATACGTTCCTTCAAGATCGAGGCGCGGAGAACGGACAAGAGCTTCCCCCTGAGTTCCTACGAGATCTGCTGCCGCGCGGGAGACAGGGTACGGGAAACCGCGCCGGAACTGGAGGTCAGGGTAAAAAACCCCGAAGCGGTCATCGGCGTGGAGATCCGGGAGAAGGCCTTTATCTACGGGAATGCCCGCCGGGGACTGGGCGGGCTGCCCGTAGGAACCGCCGGCAGGGGTCTCCTGCTTCTCTCCGGGGGCATCGATTCTCCTGTTGCCGGCTGGATGATGGCAGGCCGCGGCATGGGTATCGACGCGGTCTATTTCCACGCATATCCTTACACCTCGGAAGAGGCCCGTCAAAAGGTTATTAAACTTGCCGGAATCGTGGGATCCTATACGCTGGGGATACGCCTGCATTGCATCGGTTTTACAAAAGTACAGGTGAGGATAAGGGAAGGGTCTCCCCCGGCCTGGGGCACCGTGATGCTCCGCATGGCCATGATGGAATGCGCCGAAAGGATTGCCCGGAGAAACCGCTGCCGCTGCCTTATCACCGGAGAGAGCCTTTCACAGGTGGCAAGCCAAACCATAGAAAACCTCAACTGTACCCAGAGCAGGCTGAAACTGCCGGTTCTCCGTCCCCTCATCGGCATGGACAAGGACAGGATCATACGCATGGCAGAGAGCATCAATACCTATGAGACCTCGATTCTCCCCTATGCGGACTGCTGCAGCATCTTCAGTCCGGCCCACCCCATACTGCGGGGAAACACGGACGAGGCAACGCGTCTCTACGAAGCCCTTAAACTGGAGGATCTGTTGAATGAGGCGCTGAAAGAAGACAAAATCGAAAAATGCGGCGCCTTGCCGGTGAATGAAAAATAGCGGCCTCCTACCCGATTACCCTGTTCCTAAACCGCGGCGGATCCTTCTTTTGTTTTAACAAAAGCGGCCATACGGAAATCATCACCCTTGATGTGATTGAGCAGCCATGCGCCGACAGCATCGGTAACCTCCCCTACCAGTTCCTTGTTAGGCCCTTCGTCCCGCAGCCGCCGGGTCAAGATTCCCACGGTATTCTTGAACTCGTCATGGATACGCTTGTGAACATGATAATCCGGATAATCGTACCTGGTTTGAAGTTTTTCCTCATCCCCAAAATGCTTGATCGTATAGCCTGTAAGGAAATCCAGGGTTCTGAAGATCTCCTCTTCGCCTTTCCCCTCGGAAGAAGCCTCGATAAGGTTATTCAGGGCGGAAATAAGCTGTTTATGCTGGTTGTCGATCTTTTGATGCCCGGTTTCAAGGCTGCTATCCCATGTATAAGCCATTTTTGACTCCTTCTGATGCGGCCGCATAACCGCACACGTTAATCCGACAGGAACAAAATCCCTGCCTGTTTCTTAAAAATCCGTTCTAATTTTTTTATTCCAGAGGCGGAAAATAACCTGTCCTATCTCTGCCGGATCTTTCCATCAAATAGACTTCCGTTTCCACGGGAAGGTAGGCCCTGCCGAAATCGGAGGGAAGTCTGGACTGATACCCTATAATATATATTCCATTGGGTTTTAGGGCAATACTCTGAATCATCTCCCGGATACCTTCCGGCCTGTAGAGGGGAAGAATTTGGCCTCCGGTTTCGGCGCAGAGGTAGCTCAGTTCCCCGGGCGCGGGTCTGTTTCCCAGCAGTACGGCATCGAAAATGATCCCGTTATTTGAAAGATAGGCAGCCAGTTCCGAAAGGCTGTACTGTTCAAATGCCAGCTCTCCCATCTCTCCTGAACTGATAAAGACAACGGCCCGTTTCTTTGCCCCGCTTAAAAGTCCTGTGGCGGCCAGCCGCAGCCCCATATCAAAACGCCAGCGGGGATCGTAGGAGGCCCCATTCCCCCTGACGGCATTTCCGGGGGGCTCGATCCGTTCCTGAACCGGCTGGATTCCTGCCGAAATCAGGGAAACGATACGGCTCCCGTCCGGAAGCCCTCCCTGAATATCATTCACCGCACCCGGAAGATCATCCCGGAAGGGCAGCATGGCCGGGGAACGCTCCAGCAGAATTGAAATATCCGCATCAGGAAGACGATCCGGCGGGGTATAGAAGGTTTGGGCCGGGACGGCAACTCCCTCTTCGCTGAGGAGGAAATTGACCGCATCAAGCCCTACGATGGGACGGCGGAGCCTGTCCTGAACCTGAATTTCCACCGTTACCTGGGGGAAGTTTTCGGCAGAGACACGCTGAATCTGGACAAAGAGCCCGGAGGCCATGTCGTCCATACGGGTAAGAACCGACACCTCCCCGCCCTGGAAATTTGCCGCCAGAATATTGCCGTTTCCGTCCATATCCGCCCCGGTAATCCGGGCGCCTTCTCCGCCGACCATGCCGAGAACCCTCATCAGCGCGGAATCGGTATCAATAAGGAGGATCCGGTTTGCGTCTACCGCCAGCAGGCGCCCGTCGGAAAGGAAACGGAGGCTTTCGGGCCCCAGAAGTCCTTCCACATCAAGACTCCCTTCGTAGGATCCGTTACTGTCAAACATATATATCCGTCTGGCGGCCTGGTCGGCCACATAGATCCTGCCCTCTTTACAGGCAATCCCCGTGGGAGAACGGAAACCGCCGAAAAACGGAGTATTGCCGCTTATGTTGAGGATAAAGAGTCCATCAGGATCGAACTTTGATACACGCATATTGCCGTAATCCACCACCCAGAGGTAGCCTTCATCGTCCACGGCCAGGTTCTGCGGCCCCAGAAGATTGCCGTCTCCCCGGCCCCTGGAACCGATGTAAGCCTGCCATTCGCCCCGCTGGTTAAGAACGCTGATCCTGCTTCCGCGGAGTTCGGAAAGGTAGAATCTCCCCCCCTGGCCCCTTGCAAGGTCGTAGGGCCGGTCAAAACCGTTGAGGGGGCCGCGCAGCCTGGCGCGGACAAGACCGTTCACATCAATCCTGACAACTTCATTTGAACCGTAGGCCACCACCCATACGGAACCGTCGGCAAGGGGCAGCACGGCGCTGGGCTGCCTGAAAAGGGTGTTTCCCCCATAAGTTCCCGGATACCGGCCCGATTCCACATAGGGAATGTCGTCATCGGCTACGGGAAGGAGGTTCCGGCTGTTGCTTATCGTTTCTATGCGGCTGCCCAGAAGCAGGGCTTCAGGGGAAAAACGGTCAAAAATTCTGGCTGCGGCCTGCCACTGCCTCAGTGCGGCCCCGTCCATGCCGGAACGGTAGTAGGCCCTGCCCAGCCAGTCCAGTATCCGCTCTTCCCCGGGGCGGTAGGAAAGGGCTCTTTCAAAGGACAGTATGGCTTCATTAAAGGCATAGCGGTTATAGGCAAGAACCCCCAGCCGGAATTCATCCGCCGCGCGGAGGGCATCCATATCCGTAGAACCGCCGTCAGCTTCCTGGGCATGGAGTAAGGGCGGAAAGGCCAGGAGGAGGCAGATAAACGCCCCTTTAAGGAACTTCATCCTCCGCCTCCGGTAAGAATCTTCATGTGCTCACGGATCTCCGGTTCGGCAGGAGCCAATTCCAGGGCCCGGCGTATCCAGGTACGGGCTTCCAGGAGTTCTCCGTTCTTGAAGTAGGCCCAGCCCAGAGAATCGAGGTATGCGGGGCTCTGGGGCTTGCGGTCTACCGCCTTCTTGCAGAAACGGAGCCCCCGTAAAAGGTCAATCTCACGATCCGCAAGGATATAACCCAGACCGTTCATTGCAGTTGTATTGTTTTCATCAATATCAAGGGCTTTTTCGTAGAGTTCTACGGCGCTTTTATAGTTCTTCTGGGTCCAGGAGGCGTAAGCCAGGGTATTGTAGAGTTGGGGAGACTCAAAACCGGAATTCTGCAGCCGCTTCAGCTCAAATTCGGCCATCTTGGAACGTTTTGTGATCACGTAGATGTAGGCCAGCGTCATACGGCACTGGTAGACCCGCAGCACATCCTGCCCCCCGGTAACAACCTGTTCCAGATAGAGCAGGGCATCGTCGTAGCGGGCAAGCTTGGTAAAACAGAGCCCCAGATAGTAAGCCAATTCGGTATTCTCTTCCGGGCTGAATTTGCCGGTATCTATCGACATAAATTCCTGAAGCGCCGGTTCCCAGCGCCTCATGTTGAAAAGCCGGATGCCATTCTGAAGGGAACTATCCCTCCCGGAAGCCCGCCTGCCTCCCGCCTCTCTCCCGGCCATATCAGCAGCCCTTCCCCGCGGAAACGGCGGAAGCCGTAACCGGATGGATGTATACCGGGCTGAGGGAAACCAGATTACGGAAAACCGCATCCGAGTCGGAACCCGGCTCCGGCCGGGCGTTAATCTCGCCCAAAACGACAAAACAGAATTGATCTCCTGCGGGAGCAGTGAATTTCTGCATGGTATCATGGTAGATCCGTTTTGAAAGAAAGGTAATCTCCATGCCCCCCGGCCCCTCCGGATTGTTGGGAATATTCACATTGAGAAAGGTGTCGGGGAGGATCTCCTGACGCAGGACATCGAGGTTTTCCGCGGCCCAGGAAGCCGCCATGTCAAAATGCATATCCCCGTCCCGGAGAAGGGAGAGGGCGATGGAAGGGATACCATGAAGTCCCCCCTGCCGGGCCGCGGCGGCAGTCCCGGAAAAGACAAGATCCGTCCCCAGATTGGCGCCCCGGTTGATCCCCGAAACAAGGAGATCCGGTTTTACCGGCAGGGCCTCCA
>JAIRNJ010000152.1 GCA_031258115.1 Treponema sp.
CCGGTTCCGTCAAATTCTATGGCGCCCATGACCAGCTTGTCCTGGAATTTGACGATCTCCTCAAACGCGCCCCTGGTTCCCGAACCGGGTTCCCTGGACACCACCGCGATTTTTCCGGCTCTGCCCCCTATCTGGCTCCAGTCGGTCACCGCGCCGGTATAAATATCCCGGATCTGGTCGATGGTCAGGTTGGAGACAGGATTACCCGCGTTGACGATCACCGCGATGCCGTCGATGGCGATGAGGTGCTCATCGATGCCGGTTCCGATCTCCGCCGGGCTCAGTTCACGGCTGGACATACCGATTTCGGCGGTCTCCGCGGGAACCGCCTTGATGCCGTCTCCTGAACCGGTGGCGCTGATGTTGAATTTAACATTGGGGCGCACTTTGGCGTATTCGGCGATCAGCAGTTCCATGAGAGGGCTTACCGAGGTGGAACCCGCCACCGTTACGGTATACGGCGCCGGGGGCTGGGCGGAACTTTGGGGAGTTCCGCCGCCTGAACCCTGATCTTTTGATCCCCCCGCAAAAACAGCAGCAAGGGATGCAGTGGTCAACACCAGGACGATAAAAAGCTTTTTCATGATCACTCCTTAAATATCAATCTGCAGTAAACATACTGATGTACTGTTAAGGATGTGTAAGGTGATTGTTAAAATTAGGTTAAAAAGGAATCCTGCCGGGGATGGCTAATTTCTTCCGTTATTCAAGCGCTGCAAGAGCCCTGTCGATCCGGGCGAGGGTTTTTTCCGGACCAAGGAGCCGCATGGAACCGAAGAGGGGCGGGCTGACCCTGGCCCCGGTAAGCGCTACCCGCAGTGGCATGAGAAGATCCCCAAGCTTCACCGAGTTTTTTTCCGCGGAGGCTTTAACGATTTCTTCCGCCTGGACATCGCCTGATGAGCGGGCCATGGCTTCTGCCGATTCCCTTCCCATTTTGAGCAGCCTTAGCGCCTGGGCCGGATCTCCCTTTTTGGGAATAAATTCCTCCGCCGCAGGAAGCGGCGGCTCCGAAAAGAGGTAGATGAGTTTTTCCGGTATATCCCGCAGAAACACTGCACGTTCCTTTACCAGAAACATGGAAGCCGCATAAAGTTTCCGCTGTTCTTCGGAGGGAGCCTTGCCCGCCTCCCCAAAGAGGCCCTGTTCGACAGCCCATGGGAGACTCATCTCCGCAAGGACACTGTCATCCTTCATGCGGATATACTGCCCGTTGTACCATTCAAGTTTTTTATAATCAAAAATTGCAGGAGCCTTGTTGAGTTTTTCCAGCCTAAAGATTGCGGCCAGTTCTTCCGGAGTGTAGATGTCCTTCCCCTCTTCATAGGAGGCTCCCAGGAGGGCCACATAGTTGATAAGGGCCTCCGGAAGGCAGCCCTGACGGCGGAATTCGTCCACGCTCGTAGCGCCGTGGCGTTTGGAAAGTTTTTTCCCGTCGGTCCCCATGATCAGGGGAAGGTGGCAGAACTCCGGGGGTTTCCAGCCGAAGGCCCCGTACATGATCACATGCAGGGGCGTGGAAGAGAGCCACTCCTGGGCCCGCAGTACATGACTAATCTCCATGAGGTGATCGTCCACCACATTGGCAAGATGGTAGGTGGGTAAACCGTCCGATTTCAGCAGAACAGGATCGGGATTGATGTCTGAATTTTTCCATTCGATGTCTCCCAGCAGAAAGTCCCGGAAACAGGTTAGGGCCGGGAGCGGGGAAGCATCCCTGCCTGCCGCATCGTTTTCAAGCGGTATCTTGAGCCTTATGGTACAGGGTTCCCCCGCGGCAGCCCGCGCCGCGGCTTCCCCTGCCGGGATTGAACGGCAGCAGCGGTCGTAGCCTGTCTCGCTCGAATGCGCCGCTTCCCTTTCCGTCCTCACTTTTTCAAGCCTTTCGGAACTGCAGAAACAGTAATAGGCCCTTCCCTTTGCCAGGAGTTCTGCCGCGTATTTCCTGTAGAGTCCGGTACGTTCAGACTGTATATAGGGGCCGTATGATCCTGAAGGAAACTTTGTTTCCCCTTCGATTGAATTCTCAAATCTGCCGGTTTCGGGCCCTTCGTCCCAGCCGAGGCCCAGCCATTCAAAAGCATCGTAGAGATTCTGCACATAGCTCTGATCGAAACGACTGCGGTCGGTGTCTTCAAGACGAAGGATAAATTTTCCCCCTGCCGACCGGGCAAAAAGATAGTTGAAGAGGGCGGTTCGTATCCCGCCGATATGCTGCAGCCCTGTAGGGGAGGGCGCATAACGTACTCGAACATTCATAAAAAATACTATATCCTGAAACGATATATGGAACAAGGAGCATCACCATGGCGTCTGAAAAAGAAAGTAAAAAAACAGAAGGACAGAAACTTCAGGATACGCTTTTTTTCAATCTGAAGAACTGTTGGGAGCAGACGGATGAAAAGGAAGAGAAGGAAATTGAAAAATTCGCCCAGGCTTACAGGGATTTCCTCAACAAGGGGAAGACCGAACGGGAATGTACCGCCGAAATAATAAAAAATCTCAAAAAAAACGGTTTTGTCAGCATTGATGAATTAAAAAAAGGAGTGCTGAAGCCGGGAACCGCGGTGTACCGGAATATTCACAATAAATCCGTCATTGCGGCGATCATCGGGAAGAAGGCGCTCCGGGAGGGAAGCAATATTCTGGGGGCTCATCTGGATTCACCCCGGCTCGATCTCAAGACCAATCCCCTCTACGAGGACAGCGACTTTGCCCTGCTGGATACCCACTACTACGGCGGCATCAAGAAATACCAGTGGACAGCCATTCCCCTTGCCATGCACGGAATCCTGATCGGCGCCGACGGCAAGGAGCGGGAGATTCGGCTGGGTGAAGACGAGGACGATCCGGTATTTACCATCACCGACCTGCTTCCCCATCTGGCGCGGGAACAGATGCAGAAGAAGGGTATAGAACTCATCGAAGGGGAAGACCTTGATATACTGGCAGGTTCCAGACCCTTCAAGGATGAAAAGGTAAAGGAGAAGGTAAAGCTCCGCATACTCTCCCTGCTCAATGAGAAGTACGGTATTACCGAGGAGGATTTTGCCGCCGCGGAGATCGAATTTGTTCCCGCCTTCAGGGCGCGGGATCTGGGATTTGACCGGAGCATGATAGGAGCCTACGGCCACGACGACCGCTGCTGCGTCTACCCGGCTTTAAGGGCGATTCTCAACTTTGCCGGCGAAAAAGGCCCCCCCGGAAAAACGGCGCTTGTCTATTTTTCGGACAAGGAAGAGATAGGCTCCTACGGGAATACCGGAGCCCAGTCCACGGCCTTTGAAAGCTTTATTCAGCGTCTCTGCCCCGCGGAGGATTTTCAGCGCTGTCTGGAACAGTCGGCCATGCTTTCCGCGGACGTGAACGCCGCGTATGATCCCACCTACGGCAGCGTGTTTGACAAGAAGAACGCTTCGTTTATCGGGAAGGGACTCGTGCTCTGCAAGTATACCGGTTCAGGGGGCAAATACGGCGCAAGCGACGCCAATGCGGAATTTTGCCGCCGGGTTCAGCGGATCATGAAGAAAAACAGGATAAGCTGGCAGTTCGGGGATCTGGGGAAAGTTGACAAGGGCGGAGGCGGCACCATTGCTCTTCATGCGGCCCGGCTGGGCATCGAAGTCCTTGACTGCGGCGTACCGGTACTCTCAATGCATTCGCCCTTTGAGGTGATAAGCAAGATAGACCTCTACACAGCCTGGAAGGGCTACCTTGCCTTTCTCAGGGATGCATAGGAGGCCGAGAGGCTACTAACCGGAAAGTGCAAGATATGTTATTATCGGGCATGCACAGAGCGAAGAAAGCGGCAATCATCATGGGAAGCGGCAGCGATTATCCGGTGCTGAGGAAGGCGGAAGAGACACTTGTTTCCTTCGGCATTCCATTTGAAACCCATGTGATGAGCGCCCACCGCACGCCCGCCCGGGCGAGGGATTTTGCCCTTTCCGCCCGGGAGGCAGGTTTCGGCGTTATCATTGCCGCGGCGGGGAAGGCCGCTCATCTGGCGGGTTTTCTGGCCTCTCATACTACGCTCCCGGTGATCGGTATTCCGGTAAAGTCTTCTGCCCTGGATGGCCTTGACGCGTTACTGTCGACCGTACAGATGCCCGGCGGCATACCCGTTGCCACCGTAGCCATTGACGGGGCGGAAAACGCAGCGATTCTGGCGGCGGAGATACTGTCACTTGACGATCCTGAGCTTGCGGAAAAACTTCTCAAAAAACGTGAAGAGATGGCCGCGGCCGTGAATGAACAGGACAGGGAGATTCAGCAGCATGGAAAAGGGTGAGATGGTTTATGAGGGGAAGGCGAAGAAGGTATTCCGTACCGCAGATCCCAGTCTTTTTATCGTTTCCTACAAGGATGACGCCACCGCCTTTAACGGCGCCAAGAAAGGTACTATCCGCGGAAAAGGGCAGATCAATAACCGTGTCACCAACCACCTGATGCGGCTTCTTGAATCAAGGGGCATTCCTACCCATTTTGTCCGCGAACTCTCCGATACCGATACACTGGTAAAAAAGGTAAGCATAGTTCCCCTGGAAGTTATAGTCCGCAATATTGCTGCGGGTTCCCTTTCAAAACGTCTCGGCCTGAGCGAGGGTGAAAAGCTTGCCTGCACGGTTCTTGAATACTGTTACAAAAATGATGAACTGGGCGATCCGCTGGTAAACGAGTATCACATCCGGGCGCTCGGCCTTGCCGGCAGGGAAGATTTGGAACTGATTGCCGGCTATTCGCTTAAGGTTAACAGTATCCTTGGCGAATACCTTGAGAGTGTTCATATCAGTCTTATAGACTTCAAGCTTGAGTTCGGGAAGCTTCCCTCCGGGGATCTCCTTCTCTCTGATGAGATCTCTCCCGATACCTGCCGTTTCTGGGATACCCGTACCGGAGAAAAGCTGGACAAAGACCGTTTCCGCCGGGACATGGGAGGAGTGGAAGACGCTTACGGCGAAGTACAGAGGCGTCTCCTTGGAGAGTAGTTCCATTCTTTTTGAAGACAAGCCCCGTGAGGAATGCGGTATCTTCGGTATCTACGGAGACGCTTCGCCCCGGAAAATTACCGATTGTGTATATCACGGCCTCTATTCCCTGCAGCACCGCGGGCAGGAAAGCTGCGGGATGGCCGTAAATAACGAAGGGGAAATTTCGGTGCACAAGGATCTCGGCAGGGTAAGCGATGTCTTTGACCGCAAGACCATAGACGGCCTGGGGAATGGTCAGATAGCCATAGGCCATGTGCGTTACGGAACCACCGGCGCAAATGTCAGGCTTAATGCACAGCCCCTTACGGTGAATCATATCAAAGGTTCCATGGCCCTGGCCCACAACGGGAATCTTACCAATCACGGGGAACTGAGAAACAGGCTTGAACTTTCAGGTTCGATTTTTCAGACCACCAGCGATACTGAGGTTATTGCATACATTATAACACGTGAACGGCTTTCAAAGACTTCGATAGAAGAAGCGGTCAGCGCGGCAATGGATCATATCGCCGGAGCTTATTCGCTTTTGATTATGAGCCCCCGTAAACTCATGGCCGTCCGCGATCCCTTTGGTTTCAGGCCCCTGTGCATAGGGAGGCTGGGAGACGCGTGGATATTTGCCTCCGAAAGCTGCGCGCTTGACGGTATCGGCGCGGAGTTTGTGCGGGATGTGGAACCCGGAGAGATTGCGGTGGTGGATCATGAGGGTCTCCGCAGTATCCGTACACACTGCGGAACACAGACGGTAAGCCATTGTGTCTTTGAGTATATCTATTTTTCCAGGCCCGATTCGGTTCTGGACGGGGTTTCCGTGCATACAGCCAGACAGCGGGCAGGGGCCTTCCTTGCCCTGGAGCATCCGGTACAGGCGGATGTAGTTATAGGCGTTCCCGATTCGGGGCTTGACGCCGCCCTGGGCTACGCAAGGCAGTCCGGTATCCCCTACGGCATGGGTTTTATCAAGAACAAATACATAGGCAGAACCTTTATCGAACCGGGGCAGCTTAACCGGGAAAACCTTGTGCGGATCAAGCTTAATCCCATTGCGGCGACGGTAGCCGGTAAAAGGGTAGTGCTTATCGACGATTCCATTGTCCGCGGAACCACCAGCGCCAGGATCGTGAAAACCCTGCGGGATGCCGGAGCCGGGGAGGTACACATGAGGGTAAGCGCCCCGCCTTTTATCAATCCCTGCTACTACGGCACGGATATCAGTTCCCGTGAAAACCTTGTAGCCGCCAACAATACTGTTGAAGAAACCGCAAGGATCATCGGGGTAGATTCATTGGGTTATCTCAGTACAGGTTCTGTGTTCATGCTGAACGACCGTCCTGTAGGCGGTTTCTGTGCCGCGTGCTTTACCGGTAAATACCCCTCGCCGCCTGCCGGGGCCGGGCGCCCGGATGAGAGGGAACATGCCGCCGGGCCGGAAGCTGAACCGCAGGCTGTTCCCCCTGGATGTCCCTTATGAAAAGTTTCAGTGACGCATACAGGGATGCGGGAGTCGATGTTACCGCAGGCTATGAAGGGCTCAGGCTTTTTTCCGAAAAGGTAAAGAAGACTTTTACTCCCGGCGTTATCGGGGGCCTCGGCGGTTTTGGCGGCCTCTTCCGGCCGGATCTTTCCGGCATGAAGAAACCGGTGCTGGTTTCCGGTACGGACGGAGTCGGCACAAAACTCAAGATAGCCTTTGCAATGGACAGACATGATACTGTCGGCATTGATTGTGTCGCCATGAGCGTGAACGATATTGTCTGTTCAGGAGCAAAGCCCCTGTTCTTTCTGGATTACCTTGCGCTGCCGAAGAACGAACCTGAAAAAGCGGCGGCGATAGTGTCGGGCGTTGCCGAAGGCTGCATACAGGCAGGCTGCGCCCTTATCGGAGGGGAAACCGCCGAGATGCCCGGCCTCTATGCGGAAGGCGAATACGATCTTGCAGGCTTTGCCGTCGGTATTGCCGATGAAGAAAAGATCCTTGACAGCAGCAGTGCAAGGGAAGGCGATGTGCTTATCGGTCTTTCCTCGTCGGGGCTTCATTCAAACGGTTTTTCCCTGGTACGGAAGATCCTGAAAGAAAACAGTATTGCTCTCGATTCCTGTTCCGGAGAACTGGGGGCTCCCATAGGGGAAGTATTGTTGAGGCCCACAAGGATATATGTCAATGCGGTAATTTCCCTGCTGAAAGAAGTCAATGTCAGATCAATTGCCCACATTACAGGCGGCGGCTTTTTTGAAAATATTCCCAGGGCAGTTCCCGGAAATTTTTCAATACACATCGACAAGAACGCTGTCGACACGCCGCCTGTTTTCCGGTTTCTGCAAAAGGCCGGTTCCGTTCCCGAGCGTGATATGTTCAATGTATTCAATATGGGTATAGGCATGTGCATACTGGTTCCGCGGGAAGAGGCGGACAGGGCTCTTGCAATACTGAAAACCGCCGGGGAAAAAGCCGCCGTCATTGGCGGGATACGGCCGGGCAGCCATGAGGTAATCCTGTGACGCGTGTTGCGGTTCTGGTTTCAGGCGGCGGCACAAACCTCCAGGCGCTTCTGGATGCGGAGAAAAGCGGCGTCCTCCGTTCCGGAAAAATAAGCCTGGTAATTTCAAGCAGGGCCGCGGCCCATGCCGTAAAACGGGCGGAAGCAAACGGCATCCCTGTAAAGATTCTAGCCCAAAAGAATTACACCGGGCTTAACAACCCGGCGGCTCCTTTTGAATACGATCGCGCCATGCTTGAAGTCCTGAACGAAAACGGAATCAAACTGGTAGTGCTGGCAGGTTTTCTTTCACTAATCGGAAAGGAGATTCTTAGGGCCTTTCCGGAAAGGATTATCAATGTTCATCCGTCCCTCCTGCCGAGTTTCGGAGGCAGGGGATTTTACGGCCTCAAGGTACACGAGGCGGCGCTTGAAAGGGGAGTCAAGGTAAGCGGGGCTACGGTTCACTATGTGGACGAATCCATTGACGGCGGGAAAATTATCTTCCAAAAGGCGGTGGATGTAAAAGAAGGCGATACTCCGGAAACTTTACAGAGAAGGATTATGGAAGAGGCCGAGTGGATTCTTCTTCCCGCGGCAGTAGAGATGATCTGCAAAAAAATTGAGGCCGAAGAGAAAAAAACATGAAGATACTTGTCATCGGCGGCGGCGGAAGAGAACATGCCGTCATAAAGAAACTCAGGGAGAACCCCCGCATTTCAAAAATCTACGCGATGCCGGGAAACGGAGGCATTGAAGGAGAGGCCCGCTGCCTTCCCGGCAAGCCTTCTGATATTAAAGCCGCGCTTGCATACATACGGGACTACGGCATTGATTTTGCGGTAGTTTCCCCGGACGATCCTCTTGTACAGGGAATGGCGGACAGTATCCGTGCCTCCGGGATTCCCGCCTTCGGGCCCTCCGCAAAGGCCGCGCGGATCGAGGGAAGCAAGGTTTTTTCCAAACGGCTCATGGCAAAGTACAATATCCCTACAGCTTCCTGCGAAGTCTTTGACGATCTTGATCCGGCTCTTGACTATATAAGCCTGCAGAAACACTATCCTGTGGTTATCAAGGCCGACGGCCTGGCTCTGGGCAAGGGTGTCTATATCGCAGAAAACGAAGATGAGGCGGGAAAGGCCCTGCGCCGGATCATGGAAGAGCGAATCTTCGGTGAATCCGGGAACAGGGTTGTTGTCGAGGAATTTCTTGAGGGGCCTGAAGTAACGGTACTGGCCTTTACCGATTCAAAAACAATCGTTCCCCTGCCTTCGTCCATGGATCACAAGAGGGCCGGGGACGGGGACAGCGGACCCAATACCGGCGGCATGGGCGTGATTGCTCCGAATCCCTGTTACACGGAAGAAACCGCCGAACTTTGCATGAAGACCATTTTCCTGCCTACAATTGACGCCATGAACCGTGAAGGGAGCCCGTTCAGGGGCTGCCTCTATTTCGGACTCATGCTCACCGGGGAAGGCCCCAAAGTTATCGAATACAACTGCCGTTTCGGAGATCCCGAGGCCCAGGCCCTGCTTCCCTTTCTTGAAACAGATCTTCTGTCGATCATGCAGGCCGTGGAAGAAGAGCGGCTTGCTGAAATCGAAGTCCGGTGCCGGAGTGGAGCGTCCTGCTGTCTCGTCCTGGCTTCGGGAGGCTATCCCGAAGCGTACAGAACCGGGTTTCCCCTCACGGGCCTCGAAAACGTTTCTCAAAAAAATACCTGGATCTTCCATGCCGGTACTGCCCTGAAGGACGGGATTGTCAGCGCGGGTGGACGGGTGCTGGGCATCACCGTCTTTGCCGGCGATCTGAAAGCGGCGGTGGATGGCGCCTACCGGGAGGCGGAAAAGATCCGCTTTGAAGGCATGTATTACAGGAAAGACATCGGTAAAAAGGCAATGGAATGGCTGTATACAGAATCCATGTAGAGAAAAAAAAGGAATATGCCGTTGAAAGCCGGCGGCTTTTTCTTGATATCCGGGACTTTTTGGGCATCAAAAGCCTTCTGGATTTAAGGATTCTTAACCGTTATGATGTGGAAGGAATCGAAGAGAGTGTCTTTGAGCAGTGCAGAAATACTGTGTTTTCCGAATCGCAGCTTGATCATGTATACGGTGAAAATTTCGGGGAAGCAGGCGGCGGCATTGTTTTTGCGGTAGAATCCCTGCCGGGCCAGTACGATCAGCGTTCCGATTCCTGCGCCCAGTGTATACAGATGGCTTTCCGCTGCGAAAGACCCCTGGTGAGGAACGCAAGGCTGTATATTCTCTACGGGAAGCTCAGCCGCGGAGAACTTGAGGCGGTCAAGAAATATGTGATTAACCCGGTGGAATGCCATGAGGCTTCCATGGAAAAGCCTGAAACCCTGATCCTTGATTACGAGAGCGCAAAATCCGTGGCCATTCTGAACGGTTTCCGTTTCCTGAGTAAGGGCGTGATAGAACAGTTCTGTTCAGGCTATGGCCTTGCCATGGATGCGGAGGATCTCAGGTTCTGCAGGGATTATTTTGCCTCCGAAGGAAGAGATCCCAGCATCACGGAACTCCGCGTGATCGATACCTACTGGTCGGATCACTGCAGGCATACCACTTTTTCTACCATTATTGATACTGTCGAAATTGATGATCCGGGAATTGCGTCCTCCTGGGAACGTTATCTTGCCATCCGCCGTGAACTGGGAAGGGAAGATAAACCTGTCACGCTTATGGATCTGGCTACAATCGGCGCACGCTGCATGAAGGCAAAGGGCCTGCTGCCGTTTCTCGATGAATCCGAAGAGATCAATGCCTGTTCGGTAAAGGTAAATGTCAATGTAAACGGAAGCCCCGAACCCTGGCTCCTCATGTTCAAGAATGAAACCCACAATCATCCTACGGAGATCGAACCCTTCGGCGGGGCCGCAACCTGCATAGGAGGGGCAATCAGGGATCCTCTTTCCGGGAGAAGCTATGTGTACCAGGCAATGCGGATCAGCGGAGCGGCCAATCCCCTTGCTTCCCCCGCAGAGACCCTGCCGGGGAAGCTTCCCCAGCATAAAATCGTAACGGGTGCGGCGGCAGGCTTCAGTTCTTACGGAAACCAGATAGGGCTTGCAACAGGATTTGTGCGGGAGATCTACCATCCCGGTTATGCGGCAAAGAGGCTGGAACTGGGGGCGGTTCTCGGAGCCGCTCCGGCATCTCAGGTGATCAGGAAAAGCCCGGAAGCGGGGGATCTCATTATTCTTTTGGGCGGTAGAACCGGCAGGGACGGCTGCGGAGGCGCTACGGGTTCTTCCAAAGCCCATAACTTTTCCTCTCTCGAAAGCGGCGGAACCGAAGTGCAGAAGGGTAACGCTCCAGAAGAGAGGAAACTCCAGCGGCTTTTCCGCAAGGAAAAAGTAAGCCGTCTCATCAAGCGCTGTAACGATTTCGGCGCCGGCGGCGTTTCGGTTGCCGCAGGAGAGCTGGCGCGGGGGCTGGAGATAGACCTTGGCAAAATACCCAGAAAGTATGAGGGCCTTGACGGAACCGAATTGGCAATAAGCGAATCGCAGGAAAGGATGGCGGCAGTCGTTGCCCCCGGAGATGCCGAAACCTTTCTCGACTATGCAGCCGAAGAGAATCTTGAGGCAACCGTAATTGCGAAAGTTACGGCGGAAGAAAGACTCCGCATGAATCTCGACAACAGAATCATTGTTGACATAGCCCGTGAATTCCTTGATACAAACGGCGCCGAAAAACATGCCTGTGCAAGGATCGGGAAGAGGGCGGTAAATCTGCCGGCAGAGTCCGGAATCCCCGCCGCCGGTCTTCATAACAAACTGTCCGTGAAAGAGCGTTTTGAAAACCTTGTAAAGAACCTCAATGTTTCTTCCCAGCGGGGGCTCTATGAACGTTTTGATTCAACCATAGGTGCGGGAACAGTTCTTATGCCCGGCGGCGGAACATACCAGGCAAGCCCCATAGACGCCATGGTTGCCCTCTTCCCCGTGGAAAACGGAGAAACGGATACTGTTTCACTCATGTCATACGGCTGCGACCCATATCTGACTGAACAGGATCCATATTGCGGGGCATATTCGGCGGTAATTGAATCGGTTGCCAGGATTGTTGCGGCGGGAGGCAGCCGGAAGGAATGCTGGCTTTCATTCCAGGAGTACTTTGAAAAGCTCAAAGGTCCGGAATGCTGGGCCAAACCTCTTGCCTCTCTCCTCGGAGCGCTGGATGCCCAGCTTGAGCTTTCCGTTGCGGCAATAGGCGGCAAGGATTCCATGTCGGGAAGCTTTGAGAATCTCCATGTGCCGCCCACCCTGGTTTCCTTTGCCGTCTCTGTGGGAAACGCGGAAAACATCATCTCTTCGGAATTCCAAAAAGCCCATTCCACAGTGGTATTGATAAAGGGTGAGGCAGGCGGCTTTGTAAAAATCTTTGACTATGTGGAAAGCCTTATCCGGGAAAAGAAAGCTCTTTCCGCCAGGGCTTCGGGGTTCGGGGGAACGGCGGAGGCGATCTTTAAGATGTGCCTGGGAAACAGGATCGGCCTCCGTCTGGACGACAGTATTGATACCGGAATTCTCTTTGGCAAAAATTACGGTTCCTTTGTTCTGGAACTAGCCGGGGACGGACTCGAAGCCTGTTCAGGCAATAGCAATACAATGATCCTTCTTGGCCGCACTATCGATCAATATCGTATTATTACCGTCAATGAAGAAATAGATCTTCTGCCCCTGCAAAAAACATGGGAATCCGTGCTGGAAGACGTATATCCCCTGGGGAAAGAAGACGCGGAAACAGTGCCTGTAATATCTTACGCGGAAAAGGCCGAAGCGCGGAGATCCGTTTTCCCCGTCCTGGGAAAACCGAAAGCCTTTATCCCTGTTTTTCCCGGAACAAACTGCGAATATGACACTATTCATGCCCTTGAACGTGCAGGTGCGGAAGCCCTCCCCCTGATCATACGGAATCTGACAAAAGAAGACGTAAGCCTTTCAATTGAAAAAGCTGAACAATTCATCCGGGAAAGCCGCATGATCGTGATCCCCGGCGGATTTTCCGGGGCTGACGAACCTGATGGTTCAGGGAAATTCATTACCGCATTTTTCCGCAATCCGCGGCTGAAAGAGAGTATACATGAACTTCTGGAGAAACGGGACGGCCTCATGCTGGGGATCTGCAACGGTTTCCAGGCTCTAATCAAACTGGGCCTCGTTCCGTTTGGAAGAATTGCGGAAGGCAGCGCGGAACCCTCCGCCGCGCTCCAGGGGAGCAAAGCCTCCCCCCAGGATAATCCTACGCTTACCTTTAATACCATCGGCCGCCACCAGTCCATGCTGGTACATACCCGGATCTCCAGCGTCAAATCTCCCTGGCTTTCAGGCTGTAAAACCGGCGACATCCACACAATTCCTGTTTCCCATGGAGAAGGCCGTTTTGTGTGCAGCGAGGCAATGATGCGGAGCCTTATCGCCGAAGGGCAGATTGCGGCCCAGTATGCGGATCTTGAAGGAAGGCCGTCCATGGACGGACGCTATAACCCCAACGGTTCATTTTATGCGGTAGAGGCGATCAGTTCTCCCGACGGCCGGGTATTGGGAAAGATGGCCCATTCGGAACGCTGGCGTAAACACTGTTACAAAAATGTCCGCGGAAATCATGATCAGCATCTCTTTGAAAGTGCCGTATCCTTCTTTTCCTGAAACTATTCGTTATCCCAGCTTCCCCTTCTGTCCCAGTGTTCTTCCCGTATACCCAGATTTCCGTAAAGTAGTTTGAGATAAGCGCTGCGGCTTATCTCCACACCCCCAAGGCTTTCAAGGTGATCCGTATGAACCTGGCAGTCGATAAAGGCAATATCATCTTCAAAGAGACGGCGGGCCAGGCTGATAAAGGCCGCCTTGGAGGCATTCGGCTTTTTGGAAAACATGGATTCCCCAAAAAAACAGCGCCCCAGCCTGATACCGTAACAGCCTCCGGCAAGCCGGCCCTCAAGCCGCGCTTCCGCGGAATGGGCATAACCCAGTCTGTGCAGTTCCGTGTAGCCTTCGATTATGTCTTTTGTAATCCAGGTGCCGCCCTGGCCCGGCCTCTCTATTTCCGAACAGGCCCGTATCACCGCGGGAAAGTCCCTGTCAAAACTGATTTCGTATTTTTTTTGCCTGAGAAGCTTCTTCATGGATTGTGATACATGGAGGCCGCCCGGATAAATTATAAGGCGGGGATCGGGGGACTGCCAGAGCAGCGGATCTTCCGCGTTGTACCAGGGAAAAATTCCCTGCTCATACGCTGAAAGGAGCATTCCCGGCGAAAGGTTTCCCCCCACCGCAATGATACTATCACCCCAGTTTTCCGGAAGAGGGAAGGCGTAACGATCCGAGTCCGTGATATAGGGAAATTCAGGATCGGGGCCTATTGTCATAACCGGTCTTTCAGGCTGTTACATTTTCCAGAATATCGATCCTGTATTCTCCGTCACGGTAATCCGCCCGGGCCGCGCCCCCTTCACTCAGGGAACCGAAGAGTACCTCGTCCACAAAGAAACTCTTGATCTTCTCTTCCACAAGACGCCCCACATTGCGGGCGCCGAATTCCCTGGAGTAACCTTCGGCGGCAAGCTGTTCAACACAGGTATCGCTCAGTTCCAGTCTGACATGTTTTTCCGCAAGCTGGGCGCCGAATGCGTCCAGTTCCTTGCGGACTATATTGACCATTATTTCCTTTGACAGATGACCGAAACGGACAACCGAATCAAGACGGTTGCGGAATTCCGGGGTAAAGAGCTTTTCAACCGCCCCGTCAACCGCCGATTCATCGAGGATCCGTTCCCCGAAACCGATAAGATTCTTCCCTATGTCCCTGGCCCCGGCATTACTGGTCATGATAAGAACAATATTTCTAAAATCCGCCTTGCGCCCGTTATTGTCGGTCAGCGTCGCGTAGTCCATGATCTGGAGAAGTATGTTATAAATATCCGGATGAGCCTTCTCGATTTCGTCGAGAAGCACTACGCCATGGGGCTGCTTGCGTACAATATCGGTGAGGAGGCCCCCGTCTTCATACCCGACATAGCCGGGAGGCGACCCAATCAAACGGGATACGGTATGCTTCTCCTGGTACTCGCTCATGTCGAAACGGTGCATGGGAACTCCCAGAATATCCGCCAGGCTCCGGGCAAGTTCCGTCTTGCCGACCCCCGTGGGCCCTACAAAGAGGAAATTTGCCACCGGCTTGTTATCGGCCCGGAAACCCGCCCGGCTGCGCTTTACCGCCTTAACCACGGCGCTTACCGCCTCATCCTGGCCGAAGATCCGCCTGTGCAGCTTCTCTTCAAGCCCTTTGAGCTTGTCTTTTTCACTTTCACCCACGGAACGTTCCGGGATGCGGGCAATTTTTGCCACCACAGACTCTATCAGGCACAGCCCTATGTCTATTATTTCGACGGAACCTTCCTGCACCGACTCTTCGGTTTGCAGAGGATCCTTCAGTTCGCCTTCCGCATCCTCAGCGTTTTTCTCTTTCTTGTAAGCTTCAATCCGGGCGCAGGCGCCCGCCTCATCTATCACGTCAATGGCCTTGTCGGGAAGCCGCCGTTCGGTAATGTACTGGGCGGCAAGCTTTACCGCTCCTTCCACCGCATCATCGCTATAGCGAACCTTGTGGTACGCTTCATACTTGGTTTTAAGCCCCTTAAGAATCTCTATTGCGTCGCTTTCCGTAGGCTCATTGATATCGATTTTCTGAAAACGCCGGGAAAGAGCCCGGTCTTTATCAAAGAATTTGCTGTATTCTTCATGTGTAGTACTGCCGATGCAGCGGATCTTCCCGCTTGTAAGCGCCGGTTTGAGCAGGTTTGAAGCATCCAGGGCACCCCCGGAAACAGAGCCCGCCCCTACCAGGGTATGTATCTCGTCAATAAAGAGAATGGCCCTTTCCTTTTTTAGAATTTCCTCGATTACCCGCTTGATTCGTTCTTCAAAATCCCCCCGGTATTTGGTTCCCGCAACCAGAGCGCCCATATCCAGACAATAAATGGTAAAATTCCTCAGCGCGGGCGGGACATCCCCCGCCACGATACGCTGGGCAAGACCTTCGGTAATGGCCGTTTTTCCCACCCCCGAATCCCCCACATGCACCGGGTTGTTCTTGAGCCGCCTGCAGAGCACCTGCACCGTCCTGTCCATCTCCGCGTCCCGGCCGATAACCGGCTCCAGCTTCCCTTCCCGTGCAAGACCGGTCAACTCGGTGGCAAAACGCTCAAGAGCACTCTTCTTGCCGGCCCTTGCCTTTTGCCCGTCGGCGGTCTCATCTTCGGCGGACCCTTCCTTGACGCCCTCATTATCGCCGGGACGGCCGGTTTTCTGGAAGCCGAAAGGCTCATCCCTCACGTCCCCTCCATGGGAAAGCACATTGAGCAGATCGTAACGGCTTACACCCGCCTTCTGGAGGTAGTAACCGGCATAGCTTCGTTCTTCATCAAAGAGGGAAACGAGAATATCGGCCACATCAAGCATCTGCTTTTGGGCCGACTGACTCTGCATGACCGCCCGTTCTATGACACTCTGGAAACCTGCGGTCTGGGCAGGTTCCTGATCGATGGCAAGGGGGATCTTCTGTTCAAAAAAGTTCTCCATACCGGATTTAATCTGTTCAAGATTTGCCCCGCATGCGGCAAGTACATCCTGAACATCGTTGAAAGCAAGTGCGGCGTAAAGTATATGTTCCGGAGTCAGATATTCATGCTTACGCAGTTTGGCTTCATTGTAAGCGGCATTGATAATCGCCTGTACATGGCCCGATATCTTCATTTTTTTACTCTCCATAAAAACCCACTACACAGTATAATATAATCAATTCATGCTTCTTCTACTATACAACGGAGCGGAAATTCATACTTTTTTGCGATCTCATGGACTTGCCGGGCCTTTGTTACCGCAATATCGTAGGTATAGATCCCGGCGGTCCCCTTGCCCAGGCGGTGCACGTCAAGCATGAGTCTGGTTGCATCCTCGAAACTCTTCTGGAAGATCAGCATGAGGATCTCGACGACAAATTCTCTGGTGGTATAGTTATCGTTGAGAAGAATAACCCGGTATTCTTCCGGTTCCTTGAGTTTTTCTGTAGTACGTTCGGCTAATTCGGCGCCGTCCCCTGCAAAAATCGGCATAGAATCTCCGAGATGCCTCATTTAGAAAACGTTACCAAACCTGAGCCCGCATCTCTTGCTTTTCAATCTTTTGCTATATATTATACATCATGCGAATCTTGTCCTGGAATGTCAACGGAATACGGGCTGTTCAGAAACGGGGCTTTGCCTCCTGGCTGCGGGAAGAATCCCCGGATATGCTCTGTATTCAGGAAACCAAGGCCCGGCCCGAACAGCTTGATGAAGAACTCATCAAACCTTTGGACAAAAAAGGAAAAACATACTTTTCTTATTGGGCCAGCGCCAAAAAAGCCGGCTACTCCGGGGTTGCAATTTATAGTAAAGAGCAGCCGTTCGACATAAAACCCTTAAGTGTCCCCGAATTTGATGATGAGGGGAGGGTGCTTCAGGCTGAATTTAAGGATTTTACCCTCATTTCCGCCTATTTTCCCAATTCCCAGGACAAGGGCCTCCGGCTTCCCTACAAGCTGGATTTTTGCGCCGCCATACTAAAGCTCTGTAACGGATTTGTCAAAAAAGGCCGGCATTTCGTACTCTGCGGAGACTACAACATTGCCCATACGCCCATCGATATTGCCCGGCCAAAGGAAAATGAAGGAAACGCCGGTTACCTGCCCGAGGAGAGGGCCTGGATGGACAGCTTTACCGCCGCGGGGCATGTGGATACTTTCCGGCATTTTCACCCCGGCGAAGCAGGGCATTACAGTTGGTGGAGCTACCGGGCAGGGGCCAGGGAACGGAATGTAGGCTGGCGTCTCGATTACCACTGCACGGACAGGGCCTTTTTGCCCCTGGTGAAACGTTCCGTTATCCGGCCGGATGTCGAAGGCTCCGACCATTGCCCCGTGGAGCTGGAATTGTGAGGATAAAGTACAACGCCCCCACGGTATTGACCTTTACCTTTGTCAGCGCGGCGGTGCTCCTCCTGTCCGGTCTCATGCCGGGCCTTGCCGAATACTGGTTCATGGTTCCCGGCAGGGGAAGCTTCAGGCTGGGGAACCCGCGCTGCTGGATAACCCTTGTTACCCATGTGGCAGGCCATGCCAACTGGACTCATCTGCTCTCCAATTTTTCCTTTATCCTCCTAATCGGGCCCATCCTGGAGGAGATCTATGGTTCCCGGCCCCTCCTCGTGATGATCCTCATCACCGCGCTGATTACAGGCGTGCTCAATACGATCTTTTTCTCCACCGCACTGATGGGCGCCAGCGGGGTGGTCTTTATGATGATCCTCCTGGCGAGCTTTACCAACTTTAGCAGGGGGGAAATCCCCCTTACCTTTATCCTGGTTCTGATCCTCTATCTGGGCCGGGAACTGTTCAACTCTTTTTCTTCCAACAACATCTCTGAATTCGCCCACATCGCAGGCGGCTTCTGCGGGAGCCTCTTCGGGTTTTTCAGAACTCCCAGGGCGTGATTTAAAGGCAGCCGGGGGAAGCGGGGTGTTAAACTGCCGGCTTAAAAGGGATGGATATTATCCTTGAAGAAACCGATCCTGACGGATTCTGGTTTTGTCTTGACACACACCGGCTTGTTGCCGGCGGAGTTAATCCGCCTGAATGGATACGTAAAACGAAGGGGCGGGGACGACTCATTCATTTCAAAGATTATGCCATTGTGAAAGCCGCAATCGACGGTATCGAAGAGGTTCACAGACAATTTGCCGAAGTCGGTGAAGGGAATCTCAACTGGCCCGGCATTATTGCCGTCTGCAGGGAAACCGGTATTGAACACGCAATAGTGGAACAGGATATCTGTCCCGGAGATCCCCTCGACAGCCTGAAAACAAGCATTGTCAATATGAGAGCGTTTAAGGTGTAGAGGCCGCAGGCTTTTTCTTTGGTACAACCCGAGGATTTTGTTGACCGGAACAGCATTCAATGTCTTGCGCTACAATCCGAATGAACCCAGGGCATGGGCCGATGCCGTTGTACCTAGATGGATGGTTCCATCCCTGGCCTCGGCTTCATGCTTATTAAGGGCC
>JAIRNJ010000154.1 GCA_031258115.1 Treponema sp.
ATAATTGTCCACAAGCGGATAAATTTTTTCCATTGTTTGTCATGCATGCCGGATTGAGAATATACAGTTTCAATGAGACTATGCACAAAATACCCCCGGTTCCTGAAAAAACGGGAACCCGTATGAACGAATTCCCATTTTCTGTCAGGCGGCTTTTACCGGACTTTTTTTTAACAACCCGGTTAGCTTAAACAAGTCTACCGTTTACTTTGACTTGGGAGGCCTGCCCCGTTTCCCTGTTCCGGAACCTGCCTTTGTCACGGGTTTTGTACTTTTGGAAACCGGTTTAAGGGTTTTTTTAACCGTAGCTTTTACGCTTCCCGCCGCCCCGCTCTTGCGTCCGCGTTTGGCAGGAGTTTTGGCGGCGGCCTTCTTTACGGCTGTCTTTTTGGCCGCCGGTTTCTTCACTGCCTTTTTAGCTCCGGCAGTCTTCCTGTCGGCCGGAACCTTCTTTGCGGCGGCTTTTTTCAGCTCCGGCTTTGCGGATTTTTTGGCCTCAGGCTTCTTCGCCGCCCCGGCGGGTACTTTTTTGTCTGCGGTTTTTGCCCTGGCAGAGATACTGTTGTTGATCACCGCCTGAGCTGCCGCAAGGCGGGCAAGAGGCACCCGGAAGGGCGAACAAGACACATAGCTAAGCCCGGCCCGGTAGCAGAAGTCGATGGTAAGGGGATCTCCGCCATGCTCCCCGCAGATTCCGCATTTCAGATCCGGGTTGACGGAACGGCCCTGCTCTACCGCATAGCCAATAAGATAACCTACCCCTTCTTCATCTATGGATTTGAAGGGATCGACATCAAGCACATTCTGCTTGAGATAACTCGGCAGGAAAGATGCAACATCATCTCTGCTGAAGGCAAAGGTCATCTGGGTAAGATCGTTGGTACCAAAACTGAAAAAGTCCGCATACCTTGCCACATGGGCCGAACGGATTGCGGCTCTGGGCACTTCGATCATGGTGCCGATTTTGACAGGAACACTCACTCCCGCTTCACTAAAGACTTTTTTCAGCACTGTTTCCGCGTTGGGACGGAGCAGTTTTAATTCCCGCGCCGTTACGACGATGGGGATCATAATCTCAGGCTGCACGGGAATCTTCTGCTTGATGCATTCCACGGCGGCCAGCGCGATGGCTTCAACCTGCATGTCATAGATCTCAGGATAGGTAACGGCCAGACGGCAGCCCCGGTGTCCAAGCATTGGGTTCTGTTCATGGAGTCTGTCAATTTTGGGCTGAAGCGCCGCGGCATCAACCTTGAGGAAATCGGCCAGTTCCCTGGTTTCTTCCTCTGTCTTTGGAACAAATTCATGGAGCGGGGGATCGAGAAGCCGGATCGTAACCGGACGGCCTTCCATTGCCTTGAATATTCCAAAGAAGTCTTTCTGCTGCAGGGGAAGGATCTCTTTAAGGGCGGCCTTCCGCTCTTCCAGAGTATCGGCCACAATCATGGCCCGGAAATGAATCAGCTTTGCCTTGTCAAAGAACATGTGCTCGGTACGGCAGAGCCCTACTCCCTGGGCGCCGAAGGCAAAGGCCCTGTGAGCGTCTTCCGGCTGATCTGCGTTTGTACGGACTTCAAAGCCCTTGAGGGTTTTGCCGTGCGCGGTTTTTCTCTGTGCTGAAGAGCAGATATCGTCGCACCAGGAGAGGAAGCTGCTCATGTCTTTGGAAATATCAGGCGTAACGAGGGGCAGTCTGCCTTCGTACACGTCTCCGGTGGAACCGTCGATGGTGATCCAGTCCCCTTCCTGAAAGGTCTTGTTCCCAATCACCACGGTCTTGCCCTGTACCAGCACTTCTTTCGCGCCGGCCACACAGGGCGTACCCATGCCGCGGGCCACTACCGCCGCATGGCTGGTCATGCCGCCGGTGGAGGTGAGAATGCCCTGGGAGGCAACCATGCCGCCGATGTCTTCGGGGCTGGTATCCTTGCGCACCAGAAGCACCTTCTTGCCCAGAGCGTGCCACTTTTCCGCCTCCCAGGCATCGAACACGATCTGTCCGCAGGCGGCTCCGGGAGAAGCATTGAGTCCCTTGGTCATGGATACTGCGGTTTTAAGAGCGTTGGCATCTATCATGGGGTGGAGAAGCTGATCCAGCAGAGCCGGGCTTACCCGCAGCACGGCGGTATTCCTGTCGATGAGTTTTTCCGCCACCATGTCTACCGCGCACTTTACCGCCGCAGTCCCGGTACGTTTCCCATTCCTGGTCTGGAGAATATAAAGCTTCCCCTGCTGGATGGTAAATTCCATATCCTGCATGTCCTGGAAATGTTTTTCGAGCCTATTCTTGATGGCGATAAGCTGATCGTAAACTTTCTTGTTGGTCTTTTCCAGGGTGGAAATTTTCTCCGGAGTACGGATACCGGCTACTACATCCTCACCCTGGGCATTCATAAGGTATTCACCGTAAAATTCGTTCTTCCCCGTGGAAGGATCCCGGCTGAAACAGACCCCGGTTCCCGAATCGCTTCCGAAGTTGCCGAAGACCATGGACTGTACGTTTACCGCTGTTCCCCGGACATTGCGAATTTCGTTGATCTGCCGGTAGCGGATCGCCCTTTCGTTCATCCAGGAACTGAATACCGCTTCAATGGCGCCCCAGAGTTGTTCCAGGGGCTTCTGGGGAAAATCCTTCTTTGCCGTTTTCTTGACAATTTTCTTGTACTCATCAACAAGCGCCGCCAAATCCCCGGCGTCCAGGTCGGTGTCAAGCTTGATGTTTTTGGATTTCTTCATCTCCGAAATAGCTTCTTCAAAATCCTTATGGGGGACTCCCATTACCACGTCGCCGTACATTTGGATAAAACGGCGGTAGGCATCCCAGGCAAAACGCACGTTTTTCGTTTTCCGGGCCAGACCCTGAACCGCCCTGTCATTCATTCCCAGATTGAGGATCGTATCCATCATTCCGGGCATGGAAACCGGAGCGCCTGAACGAACCGATACCAGCAGGGGATCTTCGGGATCTCCCAGTTTCTTTCCCATCACCTTTTCCAGTTTTTTAAGGTAATTTTCAACTTCCTGCTGGAGAGTTTTTGGAAATTTTTGTTTATTTTCATAGTACGCGGCACACATTTCCGTGGAAATCGTAAAACCCGGGGGAACGGGAATTCCCAGATTGGTCATTTCCGCCAGATTGGCGCCCTTTCCACCCAAAATGTCTTTCATCTTCGCATCCCCTTCGGCTTTTCCTTCACCGAAGAAGTACACATCCTGTTTCCTGGCCATATATCCTCCAAAAGAATTCAATACATATAGTATAGATTAAAACATAAAAAAAGAAAAGACGGAAAAGCCCGCCATGAGGGACAGACAATGTCTCTTCTTCTTCACTATTCATTAATCCTTCTCCGGTCTATAATAAAAAGATGAACTATTCCGATTTACCTGTCTACAGGCATAAAGACATTATTCTCCGGGCGCTGGAGGAGAACCGGGTACTGGTGGTGGAAAGTCCCACCGGTTCGGGAAAGACCACCCAGCTCCCCGTCATCCTTTTGGAGGCAGGCTATTCAAAAAACGGGATCATCGGCGTTACCCAGCCCCGCAGAATTGCTGCGGTTTCCGTAAGCGGCTTCATTTCCCGTCAGTTGGGAAATTCCGCCCCCGGAGATACGGGTTGTCCCGTAGGCTACAAGATGCGTTTTGAGGACAAAACCAACGCCGATACCAGAATAAAGATCATGACCGACGGAATCCTCCTTCAGGAGATGAAGCTGGATCCATGGCTTTCAAAGTACAGCCTTCTCGTGGTAGACGAGGCCCATGAACGGAGTCTCAACATCGACTTTATTCTGGGGCTCCTGAAACGGGTGCTGGAAACCAGAAAAGACTTCAAGGTGATCATCTCCAGCGCCACTATCAATGCGGAGGTTTTTTCCGAATACTTCGGGGAATGTCCTGTGGTGAAGATCGATGCGGTTACCTACCCGGTTACCCTGATCTACGATCCGGCGTTCATTCACAGAGATAATCTTAAAAATTCAATCGAACCGCAGACAAAGTTTCCTGCCAATCCCGATCTTTCGGACAGGCATTCCGGAACAAGCCGCTCCGCGGCGGAGGCGATCATCGACAAGATCGCCGCCATTGTGGAACGCTTTACCGGAGAAAAAAGGGAAGGAGACATACTGATCTTCCTCTCCGGCGAAAAGATGATCAAGGACTGCATGAACCGGCTCGCCTTTAGTTCCGCAGGGCCGGGCCTCCATCTGCTGCCCCTCTACGGAAGGCTCGGCAAGGAAGAACAGGAGCGGGTTTTTGAAAAACCGCCTTCGGGAAAAACCAAGGTAGTGCTCTCCACTAACATTGCGGAAACTTCGGTAACCATAGACGGCATTACCTGTGTCATTGATTCGGGATTTTCAAAACTCTCCTGGTACAATCCCAGAACCTTTACCTCAAGTCTTGTGGAGGCCCCCGTTTCAAAGGCATCGGCCAACCAGCGCAAGGGCCGGGCCGGCCGCACCAGGGAAGGAAACTGTTACCGTCTCTACACACGCAAGGACTTTGAAAACCGGCCCCTCTTTACCACCGAGGAGATTTACCGAACCGATCTTTCCGAAGTAGTGCTCCGGATGGCGGATCTGGGGCTTACCGACTTCGAGGAATTTGATTTTATTTCGGCTCCCGGCCGGGAAGGTCTTATTGCGGCAATGGAAACCCTGAACCTCCTTGAAGCCCTGGAAAGCGACAGAACTCTTTCCCGTACCGGACATCTCATGACGGAGTTTCCCCTTCCTCCCCGGCAGAGCCGCATCATCGTGGAAGCAATTCTCCGTTATCCTGAAGTTCTTGAAGAAACGGTTATTGCCGCAGCCTTCCTGTCAACCCAGAGCCCCTACATTCTTCCCCCGGGAGAAGAGATGGACGCCCGCAGGGCCCACCACAGTTTCCGCGACCCGGGCGGAGACTTTGTTTCCTATCTCAAGCTCTACCGTTCCTATGCAGAGGCCGCAAGCAAGCAGCGTTTCTGTGAAAAAAACTATCTTGACGAGCGGGCCATGGCGGAAATTTTCAATGTGGTGGATCAACTCGAAGAGATTATCACCGCGCAAAACATACCGGTCTTGTCCGGAGGCAAACCCGAAGATTACCTTCTCTGCGTAGCCAGGGGGCTTATACAGTTTGTCTGCGTAAGGGAAGGCAGGGAAACCTACCGCAGCCTTACTGCCGACAGGATCATCATACACCCCGGCTCGGTAATGTTCCGCATGGATCCTGAGTTTATTGTAGCCGGGGAAATTGTCCGTACTTCAAGGATGTACGCAATGTCGGTTTCCCCCCTCTCCCGGAAAACCCTGGAAATGATAAACCCTGAACTGTTCGGCGCATTCGCTCTCAAAGACCCAAGGAGGGAAGGCGGTAAAAGATCGGCAGAAAAATTAAAAAAACCGAGAGACTTTACCAATAATATCAGGATTGCCGATACGGTTTTTGAGATCAAAACGGTAAAAGGAAAAAAAGAAGTAAACCTGCCCTGGGAAAAACTCTCCGCAATAAAGGACAGTATCCCTACGGAAGTTGTCTACAGGGGCCTGCGCGGCATAATCACTGTCAATGGAGGCTACAGGCTTCTGGCAGGGGAGAAACTGGAACTGATACTGCTGCTGGCTTCCCGGCTGGACATTGACGGCGCTCTGGAACGGGACTGGCCGCGGAAGGAAAACTTTGATTCGCGGAGAGACCTGGATGCAATTCTGGAACAGATGGACAAACTGGTAAGCCCCGCCCCCTGGAAGAAGGGAAGCCGGGAGCTGGGGTTTATCTCCCTCTTTACCGACGGGGAAGGAAACTACTGGTTCCGCTGTTCACGGGGCTTCCACACCAGCCTCAACGAAAGCGTCTCAAGCCTTGAAGCCCTCATTGATGAACTGGGAGAAGAGGTGGACATAGAAAAGAAACATATCGTCAACCAGACTTACCGGAGGCTTTCCGATTACCTGAGCTGAGGCTCTGCTTCGGCAGAAGAAGCCAGCCGCTGCCGGTACTCCGGTATACCCGTACCCCAAGCCTCTCCAACTGATCCATTAAGGCCGGCATATTATTCCGGATTATATCCCATTCATCCCGTTCGGACATGGTAAAAAATACCGGTTTATTCTTCCGGAATTTTCCCGCGCTTCGTTTGAATCGCAGCAATTTTACTTTTAGCCGCAGATAATCACGAACCACCCGAACAAGGCGTATTCCGGCTTGACGGCGGGGACTATATCCGGAAGATGAGCGTGCTTCGCACGAACGGCACGAACTTTTGTTTTGATAGTATTGATTTTACCTCTCCTTTCAGCATGGCTTGAATGAAACAAGGGCATGATGTATGAAACGTGGACGAAAAAATGAAGCTTAGCCTGTTCCGTTCGTGTCTGTTAGTGTAGTTCGTGGCAAATTTCTTCCTCATCTACGCAATGCGTTTGTATTTCTGAAGGGCATGCCTCTTTTTACCCGGAGCAGCGGTTTCGGGAGCCGGCAGTCCTGAGTCGGCAATATAAAGACTCCCCTCACGGTCAAGGTTTGCTCCATGGGCCGAGTAAAAGTTCCCCGGCTTCCATGGATCTTCTCCGCCAAAACGGGTAAGCTCATGCCCTTCGATGTCAAATACCCTTACCTGCGACCAGGGCATATTTTCGTAAGGTTCATACATTACGTTGTCGTTATATGCCAGGTGTCCCAATTCCGCTACATAGACTATCCCATCCCGCACACAGAGTCCATCGGGCCGTTTTATATCATTCCAGATGTCAAGAACCCTGCCTTCGGTATCGAAGATCTGTATCCTGTCGTTTTCGCGGTCGGCTACATAAACTCTGTCATTTTCATCTACCCCGACGCCGTGTACCAGCCTGAATTGCCCCGCTTCGCCCCCCGGCTCACCCCAGGATGCGAGGAGTTTCCCGCCGGAGGAAAAACGGTGAACACGGGAATTACCATAGCCGTCAGCAACAAAGATCTCCCCCCGCACAGATACTGTTACCTTTGAAGGGGCATAGAAAGGTCCGGCTCCCCGCCTGATGGTCTTGTAGTTGCCTTTTTTAGCGCCGGAAGACGAAGGCCGGCCTTTATTGCCGGCCTGCATGAGGAGATCCCCATTGGGAGAAAATTTGGAAAGCACATGCCAGTCGGAATCGGCTATATAGACAAAATCATTTTCATCTATATAGATTCCGTGGGCACAGCCGCAGCAGTCTTCGGGCCAGCGGCTCAGGATCTTTCCTTCCCGGCTGAAAATGGTAACCGGATAGGGGATGCTTACTGCGAAGATACGGCCTTTTGAATCTACCGCCGCATCTCCGCATCCGCCTATGTATACTTCAAAGTCAATCGGTTCAAATTCAAACTGCATTAGGCGTTTCCTTTTGCCTTATTTATCTGGATCGCTTCCAGGCATCCAACTGCTTTTGCAGTTCGGCAATTACAATGTCGCTCCCGGCGCCTTTGAGTTTGGCAAGAAATTCCGGCAATACCCTGTCGGGGTCTACGGCGCCGGTATCCAGGGAAAGTTCATACTCTTTAACCACTGCGCTCACCCCGGCAATTTCAGTCTGCACCGGGATAGGGTTGAATACAAATCCCAAAGCCGGGGAAGGCTTGGCGCCGACATTGATCTTTATGGTTTCTTCCCAGTCGGTGGTACTCTGTCCTTCCTTAAAATAGGCAAGGAACTGATTACCGTACATCCAGTCGGCATTGGGGGTATAGCCGCAGTTCGGGACAGGACGGATAAAATCTTTGTCTATCCAGGTGTAATGTTTGTTTTCAATGCCATTGATAACAAGATTGTAAAGGTATTTATCGGAATTCATCAGATTGATGAACTGTATAGCCTTGTCGGGATGTTTGGAAGTCCGGCTTATGGCGGTCATGGTTCCGGTGATACCGCTGGTAGTCTGAATAGGGGAAGACAGGGGGAAACTTTTAATCGTGCGTCCCCCGTTGCTGATCGTATCCTGCACATCCTGTCCCGGTTTCATGGTACCGGGGAATCCTACGGGGAGCCTCCCGGCCTTTGAGTCGGCGCTGATGTCCGTAACGGTTGCGGCATCGGGACGGATATAACCTTTCTGGTTCCAGGAACGCATAAGCCGGTAGTGAGCCTGCACCTGAGGAAGTTCAAACTGATTGATTGCCTTGAGATTTTCATCGGTGAAGAGGATTACTCCGGGAATATGCCGCCCGATAAGCTCATCATACCCCATGTAATAGGTAAGAAAGTCCAGAATCCCGTCGGTATGAGCGGAAAGAGGATACCAGTCGGGATGATCTTTCTTGATTGCCGCAAGAAGCGGTTCCAGATCCTCAACCTTTTTTACCCCATCCGCATTAAATTTATATCGATCGATATATTCCACCTGTGCGGCCCAGCCATTGGATCGCGCCCAGATCTGCTGATTGGGAACCGCCATAATCTTCCCGTTCACCTTGACCGCCATCCATCCATTTGCCGGTATATCGGTCTTGAGCTGAGGCACGTGCCTATCAATCAGATCGTCCAGTTCCAGAAATGCGTTCTTGCTCACATTGCCGTAGAAATCTCCCATCCAGTCGGCGGTATAACAGAGATCAAATTCTTCCCCGCTGGCAATGACCATCTGGAGCTTTTGGGTATAGTTGCCAAAATCGGTTTCTATGATTTTCAGAGTACACCCAATTTTCGGCACAAGGTATTTGTTAATCTCTTCCAGAACAGCCGGAAGATCCACCTGCGGACCCCGTCCACCCACATAATAAACCAGTTGAACGGGCGCGCTGCCGGACGAAGCCTTGTCGCTTTTTCCTCCCGCAAATGCCGGAAGACCGATCATAAGAACCGCCAACAGCAAAAATAACATCTTTTTCATTTCTTTCTCCTTCTTCAATATTTCAGAACAGGGCTATAAGGCCCCATCCCCGGAACTCAAGTTCCGGTAATCCGCATAACACGGATATATGCCTGTGGTATCCCTTCATTCTTTTACCGCCCCCAGGGTAAGACCCCGGATAAAGTATTTTTGAAAGAAGGGGAATATAAACAGCATGGGGCCTGCCGCCAGGACGCAGAGAGCCATGCGGGCGGTCTCCCCGGGAAGATCTCCCAAATCAATGGTAATGCTCCGGGAAGCCATGGAAGAGGCCAGAAACTGAATGGTATTCATGATCCGGTA
>JAIRNJ010000162.1 GCA_031258115.1 Treponema sp.
TTATCTGCTGAATGAGCTGCTGGAAGTAAGACAGCTTGATTCCCATCAGTACTGCTCCTTTGTCGTTTTCGAGGGAAAGAGAAGAATACATAACAAGGGTAATGGAATCCAGAACGGAAGAGGGCGCCCCCTTTGACAGGCTTATCAGGACGGTTTGCGTGTTGGCCGCCCGGCGGTAATAGCTGTTTGCCAGTTCTTTCAGTCTGATCCGGGATTCGGAGGTAAAATCACAGGTCGTCATGATTAGATCAAGGCGTTCATTGTAAATCCCGAGATAATCGACAAAGGGATGGGACATCAGCGTTCGTTTCAGTATCTGATAGCCATGGTATTCCAGAATTCTATCCCGGCCGGTCTCGAACATCATCCGGGTCAGGGTGATGTCGCCAAAAGCCATTTGGGTCATCAGCGAAATGATATCATTGTATATCAGCTCCATGCTGTTTTTGATTTTGGCTAGGGTTTGACCCGTGCTGGTATTTATCTCGGAAACCAGCGTTGTGGAAAAAATGGAATATAAAAAATAAGTGACTATATTAATACCCAAGAAGATCGTAATAAACAGCCCCAAAAAGATGCGCCTCATGCCCCTGTATGACAAATATCGTTTGCCCATTGCCGCTATATTATAAACCGGAAATTTGAATGTCTGAAAGAAATTTCTCTTTTTTCGCACGATTACAAAGCAAAAAGCAGAAATTTAAAGTTGAGGGTTTTTTGAAAGCAATAGTATAAATATTTCATGAACAATTGTACGGTCAAAGCGGGGCTAAAAAAGCACGGCGGAATTGTTCGGGACATCATAAGAAACCCCTTTTCATACGTTATGGGGTTTCCCGCCATGGTGTACACGGTTTTGTTCGGTTACCTGACTCTGCCCTATACCGTTATAGCGTTCCAGAACTACCACTTTCTCACGGGTCTTTTCCGTTCTCCTTTTGTAGGGCTGCAAAATTTTGAATTTTTTTTCAGATCGAACCGGGTCTGGCAGGTAACGTTTAATACGATCTGGCTCAATTTTCTGTTTATAGTTACGGGAACCTTCGTCTCGGTCCTGCTGGCGCTTATGCTCAACGAGATAAAGGGGAAGTGGTTCCTCAAGGTAACACAGTCGTTTCTTCTGTTTCCCAATTTTTTGTCCTGGATAATTGTGAGTTATATCGCCTTCGCGTTTTTTTCATCCGACTACGGCTGGCTGTACAGCATTGTCAGGGCCATGGGCGGTAATCCTGTGTCTGTGTACAATTCCCCGTCGTACTGGCCTCCGATCCTTGTGATCATCAGGCTGTGGAAAAACGCCGGAATCAATTCCGTGATTTATATGGCTGCCATAACCGGCTTTGACGAGGGCTTCTATGAGGCGGCCCGCATAGACGGGGCAAGCAAATTCCAGGAGATACGCTATATCACCCTGCCCCTCCTCATCCCCACAATATGCATCCTTACGCTGTTGGCGGTAGGCAAGATTTTCTACGGCGATTTCCAGATGTTCTACTCCCTGATAAAGGATAACGGCCTCCTCCTTGAGACCACAGACGTGATAGACACGTTTGTGTTCCGGGCCCTACGCCAAACCGGGGACCCTGCGGGGGCCATGGCGGTGGGGGTATACCAAGCCTTTGTCGGCTTTATCCTCGTCTTCGGCTCAAACAGGATCGTAAAAAAATTTTTCCCCGAGGGGGCGATTTTCTAGCTATGAAAACAACAAAACGCGCAGGCAGGGTGGGGATCCTGACCTTTATAAATTACGTTCTCGTGGCTGCCGCGGCGGCGATCTGCGTAATACCCATGCTGCTCGTTGCCGCGATCTCGGTTACCTCGGACAGGGCGTTGAGGCTGCACGGCTATCAGCTTATACCCTCTGAATTCTCCGCCGAGGCATACAGTATGATACTCAAACCCAATTCATCGCTGTTCAGGAGCTACGGCATCAGCATAGTCCTTACTCTGTGCGGCATCATTGTTGCCACATCTATTACGGCCATGGCTGCTTACACATTGACAAACAAAAATGTCAAATACCGGAGTTTTCTGGCCTTGTTTTTTTTCATACCCATGGTTTTCAGTGCCGGTCTTGTCCCCTGGTACATCATGTGCCGCAATCTGGGTTTGACAAACAACTTTCTTTCGCTCCTTGTTCCTTCGCTGGTTTTTTCGCCGTTTAATATGTTCCTTTGCCGCAATTTCATGCGGGGCATTCCGGACTCGCTCATGGAATCCGCAAAGCTCGACGGCGCCCAGGATTTCCACATCGCCTTCAAAATCTATTTCCCCCTGAGTACGCCGGTTGTCGCCACGGTGGCGCTTTTTTACGGCATCGCTTACTGGAACGACTGGTTTAACGCGATCATGCTGGTAAACAACGAGAAGCTGTTTCCCCTTCAGTACATGCTCATGAAGGTACAGTCTGAAATCGAGTCTCTCCGCCATTTGCAGCCCGGCATTCCGGTGAAAAACCTCCCCGGAGAATCCATGAAAATGGCCACCGCCGTATTGACTATAGGACCCATTATTTTCCTGTATCCTTATTTGCAGAAATATTTTATCAAAGGCCTCGTTATCGGGGGCGTCAAGGGTTGAGTTTCACCGGAGCCTTTTCGGGCGCCATTAATTTTTTACCGGAGGAATTGATATGAAAAATGCAATTCTGTTGCTGATATCCCTTATAGGGATATCTTCTGTCTTTGCGGGAGGCACATCCGATCAGGCAGGCGCGGGCGGGGGCAAGCTGCCCATGCGTTACTACATGCCCGGCGCCCCAACTGCGGAAGCCGCATCTGTTGTCAAGGCCGTTAACGAGGCCCTGGACAGGGACAAGGTAGACATAGACTACCGGCCGGTTTACATCCCCTGGGATCAGTGGGTGGATAAGATCAATCTGATGCTTTCTACAGGTGAAGAATTCGAACTATTCCACATCATGGCCGATTTTGTAAGTACCACAGACTATGCCTCCCGGAACAGCCTGACACCTCTATCGGCGCTGATGGACAGGGAGACGCCGAATTTAAAAAAGAAGTTCGATCAGATTATGTGGGACTGTCTTACCACCAAGGGCGACATCTACGGCGTGCCTGCGTTTTGGCTGGACAACTCCGGCGATCAGGAGGGGGACATAAGAATACGGAAAGAAAAGTATGAAGAGTACGGTATCCCTATTCCCAGAACGCCGGCCGACATTATTACCGCTCTTGAGAGGCTGCAGCAAAGATGGGCCCAGGAAGACGGGATCAAACGGTATTTTTTTGAGCATCAGCTAAATTTGCCTTCGATACCGCTTCACAGAAGTTACAATACTTGGCCGTTTTATGTTGACCTGAACGGGATATTCCAGGTACGTCAGGACGGTTCGGCGAACTTCTATTTTGAAACGGAAGAATTCAGGAAAGACGCGGAATTTATGAATACCCTGTATACGAAGGGTCTTATACATCCCGACATCCTTAACCTGCCCGCGGACACAATCAATTCCCTGAAGCTTTCCGGAGATCTGCTCATGGGCTTCAAGACAGGGCCGCGGGCTTCA
>JAIRNJ010000222.1 GCA_031258115.1 Treponema sp.
GAACCCGGTGTACATCATCAGGGGCAGGTGTTACTGGCAGTTCCTCACCTATATGTTTGCCCACGGCGGCATAAGCCACATCCTCTTCAATATGCTGGCCCTTTTCCTTTTCGGCTCCCAGGTGGAGCGCCGGATAGGCAGTAAGGAATTTTTGCTTTACTACCTCAGCACCGGCGTTTTGGCAGGGGTTTTTTCTTTTATCGTCTACTGGGCAAGCGGCGCCTACCAAGTCTTCCTCCTGGGCGCCTCCGGGGCTATTTTTGCGATCCAGCTTGCCTACGCCACCTTTTTCCCCGACGCGGTAATTTACCTTTGGGGTATACTCCCCCTCAAGGCCCCCGCCATGGTTTTGGGTTTTACCGCCCTGGAGCTGTTCTCTTCCGTTACCGGTTTTCGTAGCGGCGTGGCTCACCTGACCCATCTGGCAGGTTTCGCTCTGGGCTGGATCTACTTTCTCGTCCGTTTTGGCGCCAATCCCTGGAACTATCTCATCGGGAAAAAGTGACGCTGTTCATCGGCACGGGAAAATTCAGGCAGGAACGGTCGCCGGACCCATTCGGTCTTTAAGAGCGCCGGGCATTCTTTTAGTTGTCGACGGTCCCGCCGCCCATCGTGCCGGTGATGGTCCCTGCTCTGCCGTTAAAGGCGATGGCCTGGGTAGCGTTGCCCCCCGCGATAAGGACGGAAGGCGCTATCCCCTACCGGCAACTGCCACGCCGTTAAAGGTGTAGCCGGGTTTCGCTGCCGGGCTTGCCACGGCCCTGCACACCATGGAGGCGGCGAAGGCGCCGGTATGGGCCGCGCCGTCCGCAGTCTGCCAAACAAGGGTTCTTATGTGCGGAACCGTATCAATCGCCGTGGCAACGGGCTGGGTGTCCCGGACCGGGGCGATAATCCTGCCGGTTAGGGAGAAGCCGCTCAAAGGGCTGGGACAGGCGGCCAAACCAAAAAACAGAAATATTGCCAGGCTTAAACCGGCAACCCCGCGAAAGACATTTCTCATTCTGCTGTCTCCTTCTCTGTTTTTTCTTGTATGCTTATTCCGTTTACAGGGAGACATGGACTGCTCCCGGCTGCACTCGTTTAGGGACATGGGGAATACACCGGAAACAGAAGGCGGTTCCATTTTTCGGAGGAAGATGTTTTTCCAAAAACCGAAGTTTTGAAAAAGTCCCGGATAAAAGAATTATTCAGGCGTTTCTGCGGATACACGGGGACTGAACTTTCAGAGAGGCCGCTGGAGACCGGCAATTTCAGCAAACCTGTTGGGGAGGGGCTTTCAGGCCCGGCATCACTGTGTGGCGCGCTCCCGGTTGTTGATGACGAGAGCGCTTCTGCCAGACGCCCCGGGCAAGTTTACGCGTCTGCCGCATACAGCCTGTTATACGACATAGGGGCTAAAATTTTTGTTATTCCAGAAATTTTAGAGAATGTCAGGTAAAAAGAATTTACAAAAGAGGGAAGATAGTATAGAATTGCCATTATGGAAAAAGAATTTTATTTGAACGATGAGGACCGGATTATTCTGGAGGAATTTCATCGGGCTTGTCTTGATAAAAAGACCGCCGATAAAATAAAGGCCATATTACTCTTGTCACAGGGATTTACTTACGCGGAGATAGAAAAGATATTGTTATTGGACGAACGGACGCTCAATAGATATAAACAGTTGTACAAGAGCGAAGGGATAGACGGATTAGTGGCGAATAATTATCAGGGAAGCAGGTATAAACTCAGCGATGACCAAATCAAGGAATTACAACAGGAACTGGATTCAAAAATATATCGAACATCTGAAGAAATATGCGAATATGTGTGGAAGACATTCAAAGTAAAGCATACGGCGCAAGGGATGGTCCAGACTCTGCACCGGATTGGTTATTCGTATAAGAAAGCGAGCAGTGTGCCCGGGAAAGCGGATAAAGAGAAACAGGAAGCGTTTGTAAGGCGCTATAAAAGACGGTATAAAAAGCTTTCGGAAGACGAAAAAGTGTATTTTATGGACGGGAATCATCCGACTTTCAACAACCACATTGGGTATGGGTGGATCCGGAAAGGTGAAAGATTTGAAATAAAGAGTCAGGACGACCGGAAACGGATAAATCTGCTAGGGGCGTATAACCCGAAAGAAGGGGAGGTACTACTACAGGATTATGAGAGGATAAACGGAGAAGCGGTGATAGCATTTCTGAGGGAACTGAGGAAGCGAAATGGGGAAAAGAAGCTGCATGTTATTTGTGATAATGCGAGGTGTCAACACGCGAAGGAAGCAAAGGCGGCTGCGAAATCGCTTAAAATCCATCTGATATATCTACCCGGATATTCGCCGAATCTGAATTTGATAGAACGGTATTGGGGATTTATGAAGAAGCGTGTATTAGTAAACCATCATTACGAAACCTATGAGAGATTTAGGGAGACGATATTACTATTTTCCCGAAACAAATCGAAGCGGTTGAAAGAATTATTACAAAGATATATACCCGAAAAGTTTCATGTCATTGAGCCGGTATTTACCTGACAATCTCATTTTACTTGGGAATAAATACCGGGGAAATTGTCGGGTTGCTTGGTAGAAATGGATCCGGCAAATCGACTTTGCTGAAAATAATTTTTGGAACATTAGAGGCGGAAAGTAAATATGTTAAAGTAAACGAAAAGGTATATGAGAAAACATTTACCTCATGTTACGCATAGTTGACATAAGGGGTGGAAAGAATACTATAAGAGTATGGGTGGGGACATACTTGATTTATACAGTGATTACCTGTTGGCAAGCACCAGGAAAGTGACGGCAACCGGCTTATCGGAACTGGTTGATAAGGCAATAAGGCTTCTCCCAAAAATAACAACTACACACGATTTTAAAAATCATGATATGATGAACATATGAGAGGGG
>JAIRNJ010000231.1 GCA_031258115.1 Treponema sp.
CCAGGGACTTTGACAGGGGCCTTTTTGAGGGGGAAAACTTTAGTTTTTTACAGGGAGACATGGCTGACCCCGGTATCCGGGAGGCAGTGCGGGCCCGCGGCCCCTTTGATCTTGTGATGAGCGATGCCGCGCCGGCAACCTCGGGAAACCGCAGCCTGGACACCCTCCGCTCCCTGGCCCTGGCGGAAACCGCCCTTGACTACGGAGAGCAGTTCCTCTGCAGGGGAGGAACGCTTATCCTTAAGATCTTTCAGGGCGGAGAGAGCGCCGCCCTGCTCAAACGGATTCGGCAGAGTTTTGAAAGCGCAAAAGCCTTCAAACCCCAGGCCTGCCGGAGTAATTCCTTTGAAACCTACTTTGTGGGCTTAAAGTTTAAGGCTGCTGTCCTGCCAAAAGACGCCTGAGAGAGTCAATCTCGCCGGGGCGCATCTGTATCTTTTCCTGAAGGTAGCTTTCCGCCCTTTCCCGCAGGCCGGGCGCCGGGCCTGTATCCCCAGGCAAAGGCGCTCCTTTTGAAGCTTCGCCGCAGATCAGGGCAATCATGTCTTCCCCCGAATACGAGATGAGCCTGTACCTGTCTTCGGTCTTATCAAAGCCATAGTAGTTTACATAGCTCTGCATATAGTCGCCGATTATCTCTTCCCGGTCTGCGTTCATCAGGGCCGCCAGAACCATTACAATGAAGGCGTTGCCGCCGGTTCCGTCCACGCAGTGCAACAGGAATGGTTTTTTATGATTCAGCATGAAGCGTAAAACCTCCTGTATCCTTGCCCGGTTGTATTGGCTGTCATAGTCCGAATCCATGACCACGGCGATACTGTTTCCCTGAGTGATAAAACTCTGATACCAGGGAATTACACTCGCATTGAGGGCCATTTCCCCGGGGCTGTCGGCAAGATCTATGATGGAACCGACCCTGGCCTGTTCGGCAAGACGCGCCGCATAGGGAGAACGGTCATCCCCCAGGGCAGGGTGGCAGCTCCGGTAGAGAATCCCGGATGCCATGGAACCCAGCTTCACTTCCCGGAAATTGGCAAAAGCCTCATCGCTTGGGTAATCCCGCCGCCTTTCGGACTTAACGAGTTTTTTGAATTCGGCTTCCATGAGGAGCCGATCCTCTTCTGAAACCATGGCCGCGGCAAGGGCATCATCCGTAATCGCTTTCTCCTGAACCGCAATTGTCCGGGCCTGGACAATGCGCTCCTGCTCTTCGGGCGGAGGGGAACCGGGAGGCGCGGAACTGCAAAAACCGAGCACAAAAGAAGCAAAAATTGCCGTTACCGCCTGAATACCGGAAAAACGGCTCTTTTGCAAAAGTCTCTTCATTACACCTCCCTTATACTTGACCCGTATTCTCCGGGGCTCTATTCTTAAATTGAAACGAATTTGGATGCCCCGGCTTGGGGACTAATCCGGCTATTCTAAAAATTCGGTAATTTTTGGGATGGCCTTGAGTAAAAAAGGAGTCTTACCATGAGCGAACCTGCAAAACGGGATTCCAGCGCCCCGAAATTTCTTCAAATTTCCATCAAGGACAGCGAAGGCAGGGAATGGTCCACCCTCATTGCCCAGGCAAAAGACTTTTCCACCGGATCGGTAGGCTACTATGCCTCGGACAAGATCTCGAACCCGGCAAGCGGCGAGCGCTACCAGTGCGGTCTAAGCTTTACCCTGATCGGCTCAAAACCGGGAAAATAGTTGAGCCTGTTCCAGGATTATGATCCTGCCGGATCACCGGATTTCATAAAATCCTTGATTTTGGAACAGCCTCAGTTCTTCCCGTATAAAACGCTTTCTATCCGAATATTTTCTGCTTCAGCGCAAGGCCGGTAGGCGTTACCGCAAGGCCGCCCTGGGCCGTTTCCCTGAGCGCCTGGGAGAGGCTGTCGCCGATTTCTTTCATGGCGAGAATCACTTCATCGGCGGGGATGACGCTTTTTATGCCTGCCAGGGCCATTTCCGCGGCTCCCAGGGCGCACATGATCCCTCCGGCGTTCCGCTTGATGCAGGGAACTTCCACGAGTCCGGCAACGGGATCGCAAACCAGGCCAAGCTGATTCTTCAGAGCCATGGCAAAGGCCTCCGCCGCCATGGAAGGACTGCCGCCGGACATCTCCGTCAGGGCTGCCGCGGCAATTGCCGCCGCGCTTCCGCATTCCGCCATGCAGCCTCCCTCGGCTCCGGCAAGGCTTGCCCCGTTGGCAATGACCATACCCATGGCCCCCGCGGTAAAGAGGGCCATCAGAGCGTCTTCTTCGCCGGAATTTTTTTCCTCCATCATGGTGAGTATGGCCGCGGGGAGGATTCCGCAGGAACCCGCAGTCGGGGCGGCTACTATCTTTCCCATTGCCGCATTGAACTCCGCAATGGCAATTGCCCGCGCAAGAGCCTTTGCGCAGAACGGGCCGGAAAGAGGCTCCCTCTCCGCATGGGAGGCCATCCGGAAGCCGTCGCCGCCCGAAAGACCGGAACGTGAACGGATTCCTTCTTCTTTTCCTTTTTCAGCGGCATTTTTCATTACATCAAGATTGTTCCTCATCATGACGGACAGTTCCTCCGCCGTTTTTTCCATGGCCGCAGCCTGATCTTCCAATACCACATCGGAGATTCTGCACTCTTTTTCTTCGGCCAGTTTTACCAATTCTGCAATGGAACGATACTCAATCAACTCTCTCTCCTTAATCGCCCTGAATTGCCTTAAGGTATACCACGCTGTCGATATGGGGCAGAGCCTGCAGTTTTCCTGTCACCGCTTTTTCCAGTGTACCGTCTATTTCCACGGTCATTACCGCCTGAAAACCCTTCTGGGGCCGGGACAGTCTGAAATTGCCTATGTTGATCCCGTGCCAGGCCATAAGCGTTGCAACTTCGGCAATGACACCGGGAGTATCCTGATGAGCGATAATAAGAGTGTCGGAAGCGCCGGTAAAGGAAGTTTCCATCTCATTCACGCTGGTAATGAGAATGTTGCCGCCCCCCACCGAGGCTCCCTGGACGGCGCACTCACGTCCGCTTGTCCCCGTTAAATGAAGCAGCGCGGTGTTGGGGTGTGATTTGGGAATTCTGATCTCCGAAATAACATATTCAAGGCCCTTCTCTTTGGCAATGGAAACACTGCCAGGGATGCGTTCATCATCGGGAAACATACCGAGGAGCCCCGCAATAATAGCCCTGTCGGTGCCGTGGCCGCGGCCTGTCCGGGCAAAGGAACCGGCAAGACCTATTTCGGCTTTTGCAACATCCTCTCCCAAAATCTTCCATGCAACTCTGCCGATGCGCGCGGCTCCTGCCGTATGGGAACTGGAGGGGCCTATCATCACGGGGCCGATGATGTTGAATACATTCATTTCCGTTTTCTCCAGCGGATATACACCTGGCGGCCGGTGCCGTTTTCCTGGGGACGCTCCTCGGTTTCAAACTGATTTACAGCGCGGAAGAGATCTCCCAGTTTTTTGAAACCGTAGTTCCGGGGATCGAACTCGCTGGATCTAAGGCTTATCTTTTGTCCGATGCCTCCAAGGTATGCCCAGCCCGATTCATCGGCAAGATCCTCTACCGTGTCCCGCAGGAGTTTGAGAAGTTTTCGATCCACCTTGAAGTCTCTGCGGGCCTTTACCGCGGGCTTGTCCTCATCCGCTTCGTCCAGGGAATTCAGATCCTGCTGATCCCGCAGGATCTCTGTGTAGACAAATTTGTCGCAGACCGAAACAAAGGCCCGGGGCGTCTTCTTTTCCCCAAAGCCGTACACCATCCGGCCGCTCTCCCGGAGGCGGGCCGCAAGCCGGGTAAAATCGGAATCGCTTGAAACAATACAGAAACCGTCCAGCTTTTCGCTGTACAAAAGATCCATGGCGTCAATGATCATGGCGGAATCCGTGGCATTCTTTCCTGTCGTGTAGGAAAACTGCTGAATCGGCTGTATGGCATATTCGAGAAGTTTATCCTTCCAGGAACGGAGATTGGTGCTTGTCCAGTCTCCGTAGATCCGTTTGACGCTGGCAACACCGTATTTGGCAACCTCATCAAGAAGACCTTCGATTATGGCCGGCCGGGTATTATCGGCGTCGATAAGCACCGCAAGTTTCATCTGGCTTAATTCAACCTGGGAATTTGAAACATTCGAAAAAGGTAATAATGGCATAATAAACCCCTCTAAAAAGCGGCGGCATCGCCGCTTATGTAAATCGAAGCAGAACGAAGTTCCGCATAACCCCTCATTAATCGGAATAAATTGATTTTTTTATCCGCCTTAAAAGGCTGATCTTCGCAATGGGAATCCTTAAGGATTCAGCCCCGCCGCGGGAATCCCCCGCCGGGGCCCGGACTGTACCGGAACTTTCTCCGCCTTGTTCCCCCCCGGAACCGCTGCCGCCGTGGGGCTTAAGTACCAACACACTGTCGCCGCCGGATTTTTCAAGAGCCTCGGGAAAACCGAGAGTTTTGCTGATCCCGAATTCAGGATGAGGCCAGGTTACTTCGACCAGAGACCCCGAGGCAATGGCCTGCTTCAGGATGTTTGCCTTGCCCGCATAGTCAAGACCGCGGGCCTCGGTTTTTTCCGGATTGAAATGAGCCTTCGAAAGCTGGGATTCATCGATGATAAGCTTCCGCTCTATCCTCTTTAAGAGCTCTTCCCGCTGTTCCCCGGGAAATTTTTTGCACTCCAGGGAATGCCGGTACTTTTCCTTTATCTTTTCTCCGTCCTGCAGGGGAAGTGCCTGCACAGCTTCACCGCGGGACAGCTCTCCGGTTTCCTGAGTTCTGTCCCCCAGGGAAGGAAAAATTTCCCGCGGCGAATCCTGCTGTTCTGCCGTCTGAATTTCCGGTACCGCAACCAGATCTACCCCGGCCTTTGCCAGGGCTTCCGCCGCGGTCTCGATGCCCGCCCTTCCCTCAAGATCCTCCCGGAGAAGGTAGATACCCGGCGCCAGCGTCTTTGCCACAAAGGATAACAGAGGCCCTGTTTCCGCAAGATATTGCCGCTCCCCGGAAAGCCTGAGCACCACTCCCTGATAGAGTGAAACCTCCGCGCTGCGGCGTTCCCAGTCTTTAAGATTCCAGATGAGACTTTCGTCCAGGCGGTTCCCGGAAAGACGGCCCAGAAGTTCTATCATGGCTTCCGCTTCCATGCCCCGGTTAAAACCCCGGAGCGCAGATTCCCTGTCAAGCTTAAAACGGGAAACCGGGCCGCTTTCGACAATACTGCAGAAGGAAGCCAGTTTCAGGGCATCCGCTATTGAGACTCCGGGGTAAAGCACGAATGAAAGAGGAGAATCAAAAGCGATACGCTCATCATGTTTTTCGATACGATTCCTGTAAAACCGGAATCCCGATTCCTGCGAAGAGAGGAATCCTACCACAAGAAGGGAGTCAAGGATACTGTCAAATCCGGGCAGTTCCTTGCGGTTTTCCGCTTCCTTTTCGCATATAAACCACTTGCGCTTCAATGTCTTGAGGGGGTAGAGCCTTCCTTCCTCAAACGTAGAAAGAAAACGATCCAAAAACAGCGCCAGTGAACGTATTCTGCCGCGGTATAGATACTCAGGTTCAAAACTGCCGTCGGTCTTGAGGCTCTTCCCCAGGGCAGCAGCGGCGGCAAGGTAGAGTTTCCGGTCCGTTTCTTCAAGGAGGGCAAATGCGGAAAGCCGCTTTTCATCGGGATAGAGATCCCCTCCGGCCCGGCGGAGGAGGCCCAGCAGAAAAACTGTCGTATACAGGGATTCTACGGAAAAACCGGGGAAAATCCCGGAGAGCCTTTCAAAAACCAGCTTGCGGAATTCCCCTTCGGTTTTGAAAAAATGGGGATCTTCCCGTATATAGGCTATAAAACCTGCCAGGACTCCGGGGGCCGCAAGGAGGGGCAGATCCTCCTGTGCCGTTTCTGAGTCCGGCTGCCCGGCGGGGAAAAGGATGCCGTAATTTTCCACCCAGGGGCCGAGAAGTTTTTCCAGAACCGGATTCAGGGCCAGCCGGCTTATCCCTTCATCCCGGAAACGATAGAAGATAAAACGCTCCTCCATGTTGAGGATTAGATCCTGAAGCCGGGAAAAACTAAAGTCGCCGTCAAAAAAGCTGTCCAGATCTTCGGGCCGGGGAAAGTCGAGGAGACCCACTGCGGCAATAAGCAGGGCTTCTTCCTCGCCGATGTAGGCGCCTATCGTTTCCTGAATGTCGGGCCGGGAAAGAAAAGCCGCCAGATCCTCTGCCAGCCGCTGTTTGTTAAAGGGGGTTTCAATCTTCCCGAAAACCGAACGCAAGAGTTCAAAGAAGGCTCCTTCATGAAGCGTAAGCAGGGCGGATTTCCAGTCTTCGGTGGACTTGAAGGCACTCATTCAAAACCCCAGTAGTGGATGCTGTACTTGTAACCCTGCTCTGCGAGAAACTTCTGCCGGTTGGCGGCAAAGTCTTCCTCCACCGTGTAACGGGATACAAGAGTAAAAAACCAGGAATTCCGGGCCTTGGGACGCAGAATCCGCCCCAGGCGCTGAGCCTCTTCCTGCCGGGAACCGAAGGAACCTGAAATCTGAATCGCCATGGATGCATCGGGGAGATCTATTGCAAAGTTTGCCACCTTTGAAACCACTATCACCCGTATCTCTCCCCGTCTGAAGGCTCCGTAGATCCGCTCCCGTTCCGGGTTGGGGGTTTTCCCGGTGATCAGGGGAACCTTGAGAAGCCGTGCGAAGGACTCAAGCTGGGAAATATACTGACCAATCACCAGAATCTGATCTTCCCCATGATTTTCGATAAGCTGAAATGCTATCTTCTCCTTGAGGGGGTTTTCGCTGGCAATACGGTACTTTTCCCGGGGCGTCGCCACGGCATAGGGGATCTTGAGATCCTCCGGCAGATCCAGCCGGATCTCCGTGCAGAGGGCTTCGGCAATCCAGCCTTTTGCCTCAATGTCTTTCCAGGGCACATCGTAGCGCTTGGGGCCCACAAGGCTAAAGACGGCATCCTCGTTGCCATCCTCCCGGATCAGCGTAGCGGTCAGCCCCAGGCGCCGTACCGCCTGCAGTTCCGCGGTTACCCGGAAGATCGGAGCGGGAAGCAGGTGTACCTCGTCATAAATAATGAGACCCCAGGCCCGTTCCCTGAACAGTTTGAAATGGGGAAATTCAGCCTGCCCGTCCTCCGTGGAAGCATCCAACCGGCGGGGACGCCATGTGATGATCTGATAGGTAGCAATGGTTACCGGGGCAATAGCCTTGCGGTCGCCTGAATATTCGGCCAGATCTTCGGCCTTGAGATCCGTCTTGTCCAGCAGTTCGTCGATCCACTGATGTGTTGCCGCTACATTCGTGGTTAAAATGAGGGTATTGGTCTTGAGCATGCTCATGAGGAGCATTCCCACGATGGTTTTGCCTGAACCGCAGGGCAGCACCACCACTCCGTAACCGGTACCGGGCCCTCCGTTACCCTGAACCGCACGGGCCGCTTCCTCCTGGTAATCCCGGATCGTAAAAGGCAGCCCCGACACGGTGGTATTACGAAAGGAGAATTCCAGCTTGTCACCCTGAATAAAGAGAGCCTCATCCTTGACAGGCCAGCCGAGACGGATCAATTCCCGCTTGACCGTTCCCCGGTCGGTAAGCTTCACCCTGAAACCCTTCCCGCTTTTCTGCAGATACTTTTCCAGAGACTCTGAAGCTCCAATTTCGGCCAGTATTGCCTCGTCTTCACACTCCAGAAACAAATTATCCCCATTATCAGAACGCATACGGATCTTTCCGTAACGGGACATGGTATCGGCAAAACCTTCCAGAATCCCCCGGGGAATGGGATAGCGGGTAAACTCTTCCAGTGCCGTGCCGATATCCTCCGGTTTGAAGCCCGCGCTGGCCGCATTCCAGAGAGAAAGCGGACTGATTCTGTAGGTATGCATGTGTTCAGGGGACTTTTCCAGTTCCGCAAAGGGCATGATCGCCTCCCTGCCTTCCTCCGCCCGGGGAGCGTGCACATCAAGGAGAAGAGTCCTGTCGCTCTGGACGATCAGGGGGTTTGAAGGGTCAATAGCCATAATCTGAATAGTATATCAAATAATTCCCTCTTCTGTTAACGGACGCGTGTTATTCGCCTTTGGAAAGAACCGAATCAACAAGATTTTTGAATTCAGAATTCAGATTCTGGGGAGAAGAAGTCTCCAGTACAGAATCGCTGATATAGTGGACTCCGTCTTTTTCCTGAATTACTTCCGCCTCCAGAATATCAATCGGAGAGGAGGCTGCAATACTGAAAGGCTTGTACATTATGGGAAGTCCCCGGGAGGTCTCCGATCTATTATTGCCTTTTAGTCCTCTAATTTTTTTTTTTCGGATCCGAATTTGTATCTGCAGGAGGGGAACCGGCATCTTCGGGCACTGCCGCTTCTTCTCCCGGTATTCCGGCCTCTCCCGATTCGTCAGACGCATCTGCCGGCAAGAGCATTTCTTCCTCGCCCGAAAAATCGGAGAGCATGGTTACAAAGGGAGAAACAATCTCCATTTCGATATCCAGGGCTTCTTCCGTTTCACTGCTTTCCGGCAGGGGGGCGAATTCTATCTTACTGGTCAGATCTGCAAGATTGTCCCGGGGAGGAGAAAGAGAAGCTGTATCCGTAACTTCTTCGGCAAGCTCTTCAAGAGCTTCGGCGCCTTCGATTTCCTCAAGCTCTTCAAGTTCCTCTGCATCATCTCCATCCGCGGCCCCAAGCCCGGCCAGATCTGCCGGAGGGGGGGGAGCAGGGCTTTCACCGGGAATAAAGGCGCCTTCCGCGGCGATGCTATCCACATCAATAATGGGAACTTCATCCACACTGGGAGGCCCGGCAGGTTCAGAAACCGCTTCCGCTGCTTCGGCAGCATCTTCCGGTTCTTCAAGCGCTTCGGCATCTTCAACTACTTCCGCATCTTCAAGCTCTTCAGCTTCTTCCACGTCTTCAACCTCTTCGACAGGCTCGGCTTCCTCAAGATCTTCAAGCTCTTCAGCATCACCCAGTTCCTCAACTTCCTCTTCCTCCGCCTGAACAGGGGCTTGAGCCTGGACAGCCGGAGCGGGAAGAGTGGCGGGTACAGACTGGAGAATCCGGTTAAGGATACCCTGGAGTTTTTCTTCATCCAGAACGGCGGTTTCCTTGCGGTGGCCTCCGATAACCGAAAGCAGTTCATCCCAGGATTTATCGATAAGGGTATCAATATTTTCTTCGGAACGTTTGTTGCTCCTGGAAATATGGATTCCCCGTTTGACCTCGGCCCGTACATCGTCCCGGCGCTGTTCCAGTTCCCGGCTCCAGTTGTTCCAGTCTACATCCCCTTTCCGGTCATAATACTGCTCAATAAGGGATATCTGCAGACTCTTGAGCCTGTTTTGAATCACCGTCATGGTATCCTGGCGGAGGTTGAAAATGAGGAAAATGACAAGGTAGAGGGTTATAAAGGTAGAAACCAGAAGGATCACCTTCATGGCGTCGGGAAATTCGAAGCTGTTCTCATTCACAAGACGGCCTACAAAGATCCCCTGGCTGGTTTTGGCGGAGATCAGGGCCATGGAAACCCCGGAAACGGCCGAATCCAGAGGGCTCAGGCTGAGGTAGCCTTCAGCCCATATACGGGAAATCATGGGAAGCAGGGCGCTCTTTGCGGAACCGGGAATCCGGGAAACCATGCCCGGCGGATTGGAAACGATTGCTACTTCTTCACCAACATTGATCCGGCTCTCGTTTGTCAGCCATTCGGCAATTGCCCGGACGGAAAGGGTAAAAACCGCCGTTCCGCGGTACACATCAAGGGAATCGTAGAAGGGATGGGAAAAGATGATACGGTCTCCGCCTTCATCCAGAATGATGCGGGTTTCTTCCAGGGCCGGAACCGCTACTGTTGTATAGGGAAGACTGTCCGGGTCATCATCGTAGTTGCGGTAGGCTATGGAAAGCCCATCCTGGCTGAAAATATCACGCGGCGAAGTGGAAAAATGGATACGGATACCCCCGGAATCTACAAAACGGACAGATTGCAGGCCCCCCAGCTCTTCCATCAGCACTCCGTAGACCCGGCTCCGCTCCAGAATATCCTGCCCGCTCTGATTGGGGAGGAAACTCCGCTGGACTGCCGGTTCGGAAAGTGTAGCGGCAAAACGCTCGGTCAGGCTGCCGAAAAAGCTGCCGGCAGTTTTAGCGTCTTTTTCAACTTCATTAGTGAGAGACCGGACGATGGAAGGATTATAAAAGCGGGTTTCCAGCAGATCAAACAACCCGGAGAAAGCCAATACCGTGAAACCGGCAAAGAGAAAAACGGATATTAAGAGGCTTAAGGCCGCCTTTTGAGTTGCAGTCACTAAAACTCCGCAAAATTAACAAATACTTTATTATATTATCGACAAATTGACGATTTTGTATAGTCGATAGGGCTTTAATTTTTAATTATCATACGATAAATTGTAAATTGTTCACCGCGATCAATGCGAAAAATTGACATTTTGGGCAAGGCTCTTTAATATCTCATTATGAAAATCTCCATCTGCCAGATAAATTCCACCATCGGCGACTTTAACGGCAATATGAAAAAGATCCTCGATTATTCCCGCAGGGCGGCCGCGGAGGGGGCGGAATTGGCGCTTTTTCCCGAACTGGCGGTCTGCGGTTACCCGCCCATGGATCTTCTGGATCAGGATCGTTTTGTGGAACTCAATATCAGAAGTGTTCATATACTTCAGCGGGAACTGGCGGAAGATCCGGCGTGTGCGGAACTGGCGGTGGGACTGGGTTTTGTCAACCGTAATCCATACGCCCGGGGAAAGAGCCTGGTGAATGTGTACGGGGTGATTCGCCGGGGGGCGCTGGCCTTTCAGCAGATAAAGACTCTGCTCCCCACCTATGATGTCTTTGATGAAGCGAGGAATTTTGAACCTTCCCGTGAATGGAGGGCATTTGAATTCAAGGGCAGGCGCATCGGGTTTGCCATCTGCGAGGATGTGTGGCGGGAGACAGACATTCCCGGTACCAGTTATCTTAGGGATCCGGTGGGAGAACTCCTGGATACCGGCATAGATCTCCTCTGCGTACCGTCGGCCTCTCCCTATATTGCGGGAAAACTTAAAATCCGCCGGGCCCTGGCGGAACGGATCAGCATGAGGGGCAATGTTCCCCTTGTTTACATTAACGCTGTCGGGGCTAACGATCAGATTCTCTTTGACGGCAGATCCTTTGTCATAGAACCCGGGCCCAAAGCCGCCGAATCCGCAAACAGTGCGGACTATCCGGTACTGGTAATGGCAAAGTCCTTTGAGGAGGATCTGGTTATTCACGAAACCTCGCCCGAATCTGCGCATGCAGGCAGAGCTTCCCCTCCTGTACTCTCAACCGGGCCGGACGCCGGTGATACCGATCCTTTTAAGGTGGCGCTGACCCGGAAAGAACTTGATGTTCTTGAAGAGGGTCTTGTCATGGGAATCAGGGACTACATGGCAAAATGCGGCTTCAAAAAGGCCCACCTGGGGCTTTCCGGCGGTATTGATTCCGCGCTGGTGGCATATCTGGGAGTAAAGGCGATTGGCAGTGAAAATATCGTCTGTTTCAGCATGCCTTCACGGTTTTCCTCCCAGGGCTCCGGGGATGATGCAGAGGAACTGGCGGAAAATCTGAGCTGCCGCTACGAAACCCTTCCCATTGAGCGGTGTTTTACGGCGTTTCAGTCAACACTGGAAGCTGTCTTTGAAGGCAGACCCTTTGACATTGCCGAGGAGAATCTTCAGGCCCGGATACGGGGAACGCTCCTCATGGCCTTCTCCAACAAATTCAATTCCATGCTGCTCACTACAGGAAACAAGAGCGAACTTGCCATGGGTTACTGTACCCTCTACGGAGACATGAACGGCGCGCTGGGGCCCATAGGGGATGTATTCAAAACCGAAGTTTTTGCCCTCTGCCGCAGGATCAATGAACGTTCCGTTGAAGCGGAGGGAAAAGCAATCATCCCCCGCGCGATCATCGACAAGCCGCCTTCCGCGGAATTGAGGCCCAATCAAAAAGATCAGGACAGTCTCCCGCCCTATGAGATACTGGACGAAATTCTCCGTTTGTATCTCTACGAAAACCTTTCAAAGGATGAGATAGCCGCAAAAGGCTGGGACGGGGAACTGGCAGGGAGCATCATCAAAACTGTTGCCAGGGCGGAATTCAAGCGCCGTCAGGCGCCGCCGGTACTCAAGGTTTCGTACAGGGCCTTCGGTATGGGAAGAAGAATGCCCATAGCCAGAAGCATTTACGAGGTATGACAGAATGAGTACAGACAGAGAAACTAAGGAAGAACAGTGAAGAAAAGCAGGATTAATGAGCATACGCTGATACGTTTTGCGGAAGAGGCGGATACCCCGCTTATTCTGGAATTTATCCGCGGGCTTGCAGAGTACGAGCATCTTCTGGGAGAGGTAAACGCTGCCGAAGAAGGATTACGGCGTTATATTTTTGACGAAAAGAAGGCGGAAGTGCTGATCTGCGAATATGACGGTGAAGCGGCAGGCTTTGCCCTCTTCTTTCACAATTTTTCTACGTTTCTGGGGAAACCGGGGCTCTACATTGAAGATCTCTTTGTTAAACCGGCTTTCCGGGGGAAAGGTTTAGGGAAATTACTCCTTGTTTCTTGCGCCGGAATCGCTGCGGAACGGGACTGTGGACGTCTTGAATGGTCCTGTCTTGACTGGAATGAGCCTTCCATCGCTTTTTACAAAAGCCAGGGCGCCCGGCCCATGTCCGAATGGACAGTCTACCGGCTTAACGCAGAAGAACTGCAAAAACTGGCGGCTTCTGCCGGGGAAGCGAAGCAGCCCGCTTCCACACTAAAGGATTGTCCCTAATTTCCGCAAAGCGCCCGTACAAAGATAGTGTCTGTACCATTCGTGCGGCCTCTATGCTTCATGGTTTAAATCTTTTCCGTGTTTAGATCCAATGCAAAAGGGGATTTGACACTGAACCAGGTCAAACCCCCCTTAAAACTTGAACTCATCCCAAAACTAATTTTTAGGACAGCTTTGATGCTCCTACTTGGCCTTGGAAGCGGCAGGCTTGCGGCCGCGTTTTGCGGGCGCTTTGGCGGCAACAGCCTTGCCTTTCTTGGCGGCAGGCTTGGCCTTCTTGGCAGGAGCTTTATCCGCTTTTTTGGGAGCGGCTGCCTTCTTGGGAGCAGCTGCTTTTTTGGAAGCGGCTGCCTTCTTGGGGGCGGCAGCTTTCCCGGCGGATTTTTCAACCTTCTTGGCCGGAGAGATGGCTTTGAGAACCGCAGAAAGTTTTGAATCCTTGGCAGCTTCCGCAACATCATACTTGTTCTGCAGATCGATCCAGTATTCGGGAGTCTTTCCAAAATACTTTGACAGCCTGAGTGCGATGGGGATCGAGATCTTCATCTTGTTGTTGATGAGCTGCCGAATTGACGACTGGCTCAAACTGATGTCTGCAGCTACCTTTGCCGGGGAAAGCCCGTACTGATCGATGCAGGATTTGAGAACGACACTGGGAATCTGAATACTTTGCTTTGCCATACATGAACTCCTTATGAATTGATTTATAAAAAGTATATACTGTTATTATAACTATGGCAAGAGAAATTTACAGGAAAATTAAAGAAAAACTAACGCCTTATTGCATTTTGCACCGGTTTCCGTTAGAAACACTTCCTGACTTGATGACAGATAGTCTGTGCAGCAGTCTTATACACCCACTATTCTCAGACGGTAGGCCAGACCAATCCTGTCGAGACAGTTTTGCAGAGATTCTCCCTTTTTACGCTGCCGCGCAAGATCAATGGTAAACTGATTCATGGAGAAATGACGGTACAGAAACAGGGATTCTTTCAATCCGGGAGATGCGGCCTTCAGGGATTCGGTATAAACCGCAAAAATACCGCCTTCTTTCATCTCCGAATAGCCTGTAATCCAGACAGGAAGGGTTTTTTCAAGATCCTTTGAAAGTCCGTAGTAGCATTCCTGCAGGAGATCTACCATCTTCTTTTGTGTTGTTTCAATAAGCGCCTGCAGTTCCGGACCTCCCGCGCGGCAAAGATCCCGCAATTCCCCTGTCCGGGGAGTGTGAATGGGCGTTTTGTTGAGAATTATGACATTTTTCCTGAAATCAATGCCCAAAACAGGGTTCTCCCGGAAAAATTTTTCCGCCAGTTTTCCCGAAGGGCCTACAAGATAACGCCGGTTTTCCAGAGCCTGTTCCTTTCTGCCGGGATTGTCGGCTACCAGAATTAGTTTTATCTCATCTGTTTTAGTAATGCTGTCCAGAGTTTCGTTGTATACAACCGGAGTATCAACGGTATAGGCCGGCCCCCGCCTTGTTTCCGCCAGGCGCTGCTGCAGATCCTTTAAGCGGGGTATTTCGGCGGCGGTCTTTTCGCAGAGATTCCTGAATTTACGACGGAATTTGCAGAATGCCTGCCATGCCGGATCTGTCATGAAAATTCGTAAAGGCTGTGCATGAATAGTGCGGCCGCCTGGGCAACATTGAGACTCTCCACAAGGCCCGTGCCGGGGATGCGGACAAGGATACTGCAGAGGCTCCGTATCTCCTCGGGAAGACCGGTTTCTTCGTTTCCCAATACCAATGCAATACCCGGTCTCGGCCCCTGAGCCTGTTTTGCACCCGCTTTTCCGCCGTATTTGGTTTTTTTTGCCTCTTCTGTCAGTATAAGGGGCAGATCTCCTATCCGCTGCCGGGCCCTTATATCCGTACCAATGGTAATGATTCGTTTTGATGCCGCTTTTAGAAAAGCTGCGGTACTCTGTACCCGGCGGAAACAGACATGCTCCATGCCCCCTTCGGCAACACGGTAGGCGCTGGTGGTCAACAGCGATTCCCTCTCGCTTTCACTGATAACAGCATAAGAAACATCAAAAAAGGCGGCGGAACGTATTATTGCTCCCAGATTGTGATCGTTGCCTATATTATGCAGAATAAGTCCCGTTTTCCCCGCTGCCCATGTGTCCAGATCCTCTTCGTCCGCCCCCTCCACTTCAGGCTGAAACATCATTGCCACTACACCCTGGTGCCGGGAAGACTTACAGAGCCGTTCCAGTTCTTCATCTTCGCAGATCTTGTACGGGCGTTTCCATTCCGCAAGCTTCTTGCAGGTCTGACTAAAGACCCTAAGCTGTTCCTCCCGCAAAAAAAGGCGGTTTATCCGTTCCGGATGGTACTCCCCCAGGGCTTTTACGGCATTCAGTCCGCAGACTGCGAGTTCGTCAGTTAATCTGTTACGCATTGATCAATTCCCAATCCACTGTTTCAGGGCAACCTTTACATCGTTAATGTTTATCGGTTTTGCCAGGTGAGCATTCATGCCTGCGGCCAGAGCCCGGTCTATATCTTCCTTGTAGGCGCCGGCAGTCATGGCAAGAATCGGTATGGTTTTTGCATCAGGCCGATCCAGTTTCCGGATATGCATGGTTGCCTCATGACCGTCCATGTTGGGCATCTGTACATCCATAAAAATAAGATCATAGTAGTTCGGAGGGGAGGCATTGAAGATCTCCAGGGCTTTTGCGCCGTCCGCCGCCTCATCAATTTCAATTTTTGTGTCGGTAAGCAGTTCTTTAAGGATTAGCCTGTTAATGTCTATGTCTTCCGCCAGAAGCAGCCGTTTACCGGGGAAAACCAGTTCGGCGTTTTCCGGTCTTTCATTTTTCCGATCCGGGTTATCCGCAGTATCCATGTGAAGGGTAAATTCAAAGCAGGAACCCTGTGCCATGACGCTGGAAACGGTAATGAGTCCCCCCATCTGCCTGACCAGATTCTGGCTGATTGCAAGACCGAGTCCCGTGCCGCCGAAACGCACCGAAATGCTCGAATCGGCCTGTTCAAAGGCATTGAAAAGGTTTTTCATCTGATCTTCGTTCATGCCGATCCCCGTATCGATCACGGAAAAATGAATATCCATGGAGTTTTCAGTTTCTCCGGTTTTCTGCACCAGAAAACGGATGGTTCCCTGCTCCGGAGTAAATTTTACCGCATTTCCCAGAAGGTTGAGCAGTATCTGCTTCAGCCTGAGCTTGTCTCCCAGAACTCCCGTATTGCCCAGACTTTCAAATTCGGTTTCAAAGTTGATGTACTTTTCATCACAGCGGCGGATAATGATTGCCGCTACTTCCTGCATGGCAGCCTGTATTCCAAAGGCTTCCCGAATAATCTCAAATTTACCGCTTTCGATCTTTGCCATATCAAGCACATCGTTGAGAATTCCCAAAAGATGCTTTGAGGCAACGGTAATCTCGTTGAGAGATTGATCCTTTTTTTCGATGGTTTCCGCCCGGTGGGCAATCTCGGTCATGCCGATGATGGCGTTAAGGGGAGTACGGATCTCGTGACTCATCCGGGCGAGAAATTCTCCCTTGGCCTGGGATGCCACCTTGGCCGCCCGGGTCTGCACTTCAAGTTCCGCGCCGCGCAGTTCCAGTTCATGGGTACGCTGCTGTACCGTTTTTTCAAGCTGGACATTCATCTGCCGGTGCCGTATCAAGACAAGGCTGAGAAGCGCCAGAATCACTGCCAAAAGTATGGATACTCCCACCAGATAGGGAAGCTGCGCCCGGGCAAGGGCCCCGGAATAGTCGAAAACACGGCGTGTCCAGTTGTCCACCACGGCCTTGGTATCCATAAGATTCTGGGTCTTGCTGACAATGGATGCCAGGGTGCTTTCTTCCGCCGCAAAACAGAAACTGTATTCATAGGGCCGGCGCAGTACCAGGTTTGCCTTGTAGCCGGTCTGTTCCATGTAGTTGGTGATAAGGAGCAGCAGATTCCGTGTACCCATAAGGAGTTCTATCTCTCCCCTGCCCAGGGCCTGAATGGAACTGTGTCTGTCCCTGTAGTCCACCGTATTGCGATGGTTCGGGAACAGTTCCGCAAACATCTCCGCGGAGGCGGAACCGGTTATCAGTCCCACTTTTTTGTAAGGAACATCCGCAAGACTTATGTCCTGGGAATATGACAGGGAAATGAAGGCATAGTTGTCAATTAAATAATAGGAATCGGTTGCCAGGTAGCCTTTCTTGCCGGCCAGAGTACGAACCATGCCCATTATCATTTGGGCCTTACCCCTGGCCGGCATGTCCATGACTTCCTGCAGGGTGACATTCGGCGAATTGGCAAAGGCAAAGCGGAGGCCGGAGAGATCTTCAATCTCTTTCAAAAGATCCACCGCAATACCCTGCCATGCTTTTTCTTTCTCGTTATAAAAACTCATTGGATAGTTATCCGTCTCTATGGCAACGGTAATGGAATCTTCCGCTTCCTGATGCTGCCTGATGTATCGCCGTTCCTCCAGCGTAAGGCGGTTGTTAAGCACATAACGCTGATAATCCCGGTAACCGGCATTGTACATCTGGGCAATAAGGTAGGAACCGGCGCTCTGCATATATTTTCTAAGCACGGAAATGACAGGCTCCAGTTCAGGATCTGCCGTGGCCATAGATACCATGTTGTAGGTGATCGGCTGGAAATCCTGAATCATCAGATTCCCATAGAGGGAAAAGATCCCCTCCACCGTTTCATCCATAAAGAGCATGTCTATCTCTTTGAGCACCAGCTTGAGATAGGCTTCGTTGTAGTTTAAAACCTGGACGGACTCATAGGCTTGAGAAATGTAGGGCGAAACGAGTGCTTCGGTGTTGGTTCCGGCAAGAAATCCATACTTGAGCGATCGGCTGCGGGCCAGAATCTCCAATCTGTCGGCGCCTTCCGTGCTGACAATCTTAATCCGCCTTTCCGCAATGGAGTCCGTCATGAAATAGCTTCCGTCACCCTCCAGGCTGGAAGGGATCTCCCCGGAAAAGGAGATGTCACGATTTGCAAGACCCGCCAGAAGTTTGTCCCATTCATAGACCACGGGCCGGAATTTAATACCAAAAAGATCGGAAAGCCACCGGCAGTAGAGGGCGGAAAAACCGGAGGTAATGTTATTTTCGGTACGGAAACATTCGGTACTCATCGTCATGCCGTAGGTGAAAAGGGGGGTACGGATTTTAAGTTTTTCAATTGCGTCAATTTCCGCCTGAGTAACACCGGGAATGTCCAGATATGAAGAAAAATACTGCGCCGCAAGCTGAACGTTTTCCGGCAGAACAGGGGCTTTTTCATTCCGCCGGCAGGAAAAAGAAAACAGGGCGGCGCAGAACAGAACTGCTGCACATGGAATACCATGCTTAAAAATTGAATCCGGCATGAAACGAAGTTTCATAATTTTTCCAAATACGGGAATCTGTTTCCTGCACATATCCGCTTATTATGTAGTGTCTGTCCGCAAAGCCGGTTACTTTGCGGCCCCAATCGGGACTTATTTGAAGTAGCTGTCAAGGGCTGCCTGCACCATATCCTTGTATTCAACGATAATATCATCAGGGCCGGCCTCTCCCCCAATCAGGGGATACAGGTTTAAGTTCATCTCCAGGGTTTGCCACACGTCGGATCCGGGTTTCATGCTCATCATCAATGCATAGTTGAAGTTTCTGCTGTTCATATACATGATTTTTGACCATTCATTGGCCCTGGCAACGGAAAGATCGCCGTCATACCAGTTAAGCCAGTCATATATCACATCGTAGACAAAGCGGGGATCTGCCGCACCCCTGGGAATAAGAAACCAGTTGCCGGAAGGCTGGCTATGCCGGTTGTTTTCAAAACTGCCGGAAGGCCCGCGCGGCCAGGGGGAAACCCCAATCTCGAATGGAAGATTGGCGCCGCCGTTCTCGTTGAAGATCCAGTCGGCCCCTATCCAGAAACCGGAAAGCCCCTCCGCATAGAGCCTGTTATTGATCTCCCAGTTGGAAGAATCCCAGGGACGGGCGGTTTTATCCGTATTGTATATGTCATAGATAAACTGGAGTACCTCACGGGTTTTGGGATCGGAAAGCTTCTCCTTCGGCCCCGGAGCAATTCCCGCCTGATTGGAAAGGAGAAGATTGGCAAGCATCCAGTTCCAGTAGCCTGACCAGCCGTAAATATTGGGAATGCCGTCATCATCGGTATCCTGAGTAATTTTTTTGAGATATTCCCGCCACTTGTCCCATGTCCATTCTCCCCGGTCATAGAGATCCTGGGGGTTCTCCAGCCCTGCCTGTCTGATGAGATCCAGGTTGAAGGCAAGGACATAGGCCCCGATTCCCCCGCCGTTGGAAGGCATAAAGAGGAAATTTTCCCTCTGGCCCAGAACATTGAGGTATTTCATGACCACCTGATCCTTAAAGACATCCGTGCCGCCGAGACCCATCTCTTCCAGGGACACGGCATAGTTATGGAGTACCGCAGGAATGCCGAACTGGAGATCCACTTCGTAAATATCCACATCCGGAATCCCTGCGGGGATCGAGGTGTTGATGCTCTCCCGCACCCCGTCAAAGGTCAAATTGACATACTGGAGTACAATATTATACTTCGCTTCTATTTCCCGTATCTTTTTAAGCTGCAATTCCGCGTTGACGGGGTCTGCCATTTTGGGATCTTCGTTGATGTCCCGGTGCTTGCTTACATAGTATTTGTCGTACCATGTCCCGATGGTGATAATACGCTTGCCGTCCTGGGTATATTTTGCCTGGCCTGAGCTTTTTTCCGCCGCAGCGGCTCCGGAAGAATTATCCGCCGCCGGAACAGAGGCTGAATCCTGCCTTTTGCCGGAACAGGCGGAAAGGAACAAGAGAAACACAAAACTGAAAATTATTACAGGGGAAATTGTGTATTTCATAAAATCTATTCCTCCGGGCCAGTTTCAAAATCCGGTTAGTTTTGGAACAGGCTCATATTACAACAAATTGAAGAAAACATCTACGGCAGCCATGACATAATACCACTTTTCAATTATAGTGATCCTGATGCAAACTGAAAGACTGTACTATGAGTATTTTTCTGTAAACCCTTACAACGCGGAAATAAGGGAGATCCGGCATATCGGAGAACAGGAGGCGGCTCTTGTTCTGGATAGAAGCATATTCTATCCGGAAGGCGGCGGCCAGAGCGCTGACCGGGGAAGCATTCAGGGGGCGGCCCTGCTGGATGTCCGTGAAGAAGGAGAAGAGATTCTTCATATTGTCAATGCGGAAGACGCCCGGCGGCTCAAGCCGGGGCCTGCAGAATGTCTGCTTGATCTGCGCCGCCGCCGGGACTATACCGTTTGCCATACGGCCCAGCATCTCCTTTCGGGAACAATACTGAGGATCGCGGGAAAAGCTACCGTTTCCATGCGCCTGGGGGAAGAGACATGCACCATTGATGTTGACAGCCCTGTTTTAAGCGGGGAGATTCTGCTTGCTGCGGAAGATGCGGTGATGGACGCCATTGAAGAAAACCATTCTGTAATCATCCATCTTTGTCCTCCGGAGGATATTTCACGTTTCCCCCTGCGTAAGGCGCCGCCCGGGGGGGAGGATGCGATCAGGGTAGTGGAGATCGAAGGGAATGACTTTTCACCCTGCTGCGGCACCCACTGCGCCTCTACCGGACAAATCGGTATGCTCCGTATCCTGGGCGCCGAGAAGTACAAGGGCATGACCCGTGTCAGTTTTATTGCAGGCCGCCGCTGCCTTGAAGAGAGCCGGCTTCTCAGAAAAAATGCCTTAACCGTAAGCCGGGCCTTCAGGGCGCCCTTACACGAAACAGGCGAAGCGGCGTTGATCCAGCTTGAAAAAAGCGCCCGGCTGGAAAGGCGCCTGAGTGAACTGGAAGAAATCGTTGCGGAAAACGAAGCCGTCCTGCTTGCCGCCGGAGCGGACAGGTCCGGCACTGCAATGATCGTAAAGAGTTATGGAGACAAGGGTATGGAAGAACTGCTCCGCATAGGCCGGGCCGCACAGAAAAAGAACGGAAGCTTCTATGTGCTGGCCTCGGAAACAGACCTGAAATTTGCCGCCTTTACCCGGGATAAGGGCAGGGATCTCAAGGCCCTGTTCGGCAAAAAAATGGAGAGTCTGGGCGGCCGCGGAGGCGGAGGAAACGGTTTCTTCCAGGGTCTCTTTGAAAACAACAGCAGCCTTGCAGCCTTTATGGAAAGTCTGCAGGAGGGAAAAACGGAATGAGCATCAGTACAAAAAGAGGGGACGGCGGTATTACCGATCTGGCTGACGGCAACAGGCTGGGTAAGGACAGTCTCCGCATTGAATGTCTGGGGGAACTGGATGAGCTTGTCGCTTTTCTGGGCCTGGCCCGTTCCCTTGCGGACGCGGGGCAGTTTATAGCAGGACTGCAGAAGGATCTTTCCGCGCTTGCCTCTGCGCTTGCCCTGCCGGGCTATCAAAGCAGAGAAGCCCTGGCCCCTGCGCTTAAAAACATTGAAAAAATCATTGCGGAACTGGAAACAGGACTCCCCCCGCTGGACTCATTCATAATGCCCGGCAGTTCCCGGCAGGACGCAGTCTTCCATGTATGCAGGACAGTGTGCCGCCGGCTTGAAAGACGGCTCGTAAGCCTTGACAGGGCCGAGGGAATAGAGGCAGAGATACTGTCATACATAAACCGCCTTTCGGATCTGCTGTTCCTGCTTGCCCGCAGGGCCGAGAACTGTCCTGAAAGTTTGAAAAATTTATTCGGACAGCTTCCGTAATGCGCCATCTGCCGGCTGCCTCAATTTGAAGCTGAATATTGCCGCTACCCGGTAGAACTCCAGTCTCAGGGGATTGCCGTCCGCCATGCGGCGATCCTGATAGAATTCCAGATCCGCAGTATTGCTGCTGAAATTCCTCATGGTTCTCACCTGAGTGATAAGGGCGGTGCTGAACCAGCCGGTAAAGCTGAAGTTAAAGAGAGCGGAAAACACCCAGCGGTCAAGATCGTCGCCCCATGCGTCTCCGCCCGGCACATGGCAGAGAAAGCGGTACTGTTCCGCCATGAGGGCCGTCATATCAAGGAAAAGGGGTTTCCGCGGCATCTGGTAGCCGAAAAGATACGATGCATAGTAATTCTGACCGTTCCGGTTTTCGCCAAAATCGTTGGCATAGTACCAGGATTCCCCTGCTTTGGCGGAGGAAAATGAAGAGAAGTTGAGTTCCTGGTAGAGTCGTAATACAACATGGTTCCAGTCGCCGGGAAAGAGAGATGCCGCATCAAACTGGAATACCGCGCCGGCTTTGACCATCCAGGTAAGGCCGCCGAAGGCTTCCGCATCCGTCCAGGCAGTACCATCGGCCCGGCGGCGGTTGAGGCCAATGCCCCGCACATCACTCCCGAAAAGCTCTATGTTCCAGCCTGAACCCGCCCTGCCGCCTGAAACAAACTGCAGGAAGGCAAGCGGAGTCCAGACAAATTCCGCATAGCCGTTGATCGAAACCGGAGTGAATTCCGCGGTAAAGGAGGCGCTGAGATTGTTCCCCTCGGTCAGGGGACTGTCTCCCCGCAGAAAGGGGATGCTCAGTTTTTCCGTTATGCCCAGCGCTGCTTCCGGGAGACTGGATATGGTAAGGTTCACCGTGGTAGAATCAGAAATCGCAGAATCAGGTTTCCCTGCAGCCTCTTCAGGCCAGAGCGGCGCATGAAGGAAAGTCAGAAAGACGGCAGCGCATAACACTGTCCCTGCGGCATTTTTCTTAATCATTTCATAAAGTGAAGCTGTTCCAAAATATCAACAACCTCGCCCTAAAGGACGGGATATGAACCCTTCGCTACGAATCAATTTTGAAGCTTTGGAACAAACTCAAGTATCCCTTCTTTCCGCATGTCTGTCAATTCGCTGCCGGAATTGCCTTTACGGAATAGATCGGCTATAATCAAAGCTTCTTGCAAAACTCGGTTAGTTTTACAGAAGCTCATCATACAAAAGGAAAAACCATGGCTTCATTCAAGGTTGCGTTGTTACAGTTGAATCCCTCAAACGCCGGCGCTTCGGCGGAAGCGCAGAAAGAAAATCTGGAAAAAGGCATTGCGTATTGCAGGCTGGCAAAAGAGCTGGATGCGGATCTGGCCTTATTCCCCGAGATGTGGAACATAGGCTATACCTTTGATACGCCGCCCTCCGCCGGAACCGGAGAGCGGGGCATCCTTCCGGAAAATTGGGAAGAAAACGCCATAGACAGGGAGAGTGATTTTTTCACGCGTTTCTGCGGGGAGGCACGGGAACTGAACATGGCCATAGCCCTCAGTTACCTTGAAAAATGGCCCGGCCTGCCCCGGAACACGGTAAGTCTGATAGACCGTTTTGGAAATTCCATCATGACCTATGCAAAAGTTCACACCTGCGATTTTTGGATGGAGAAATACCTCTCTCCGGGAGACGATTTTTATGTTGCAGACCTCGATACCCGCTGCGGGAAGATAAAAATCGGCGCCATGATCTGTTACGACAGGGAATTCCCGGAAAGCGCACGGATACTGATGCTCAAAGGCGCAGAGATAATACTGGTACCCAACGCCTGCCCTATCGAGATCAACAGAAAAAGTCAGTTGAGATCCAGGGCATTCGAGAACATGACGGGTATCGCCATGACCAACTATCCGGGAGATAAATACGACTGTAACGGTCATTCCCTGGCCTTTGACGGCATCGCCTACGGGGAGACAAGCCCGGATCACTTCGAGGCCAGAGACAGTCTGATTGTGGAAGCCGGTGAAGCCGAAGGTATTTTTATTGCGGAATTTGATATGGACAAGATCCGCTCTTCCCGTAAACGAGAGGTCTGGGGAAACGCCTACAGAAAGCCGAAGATCTATTCGATGCTGGTTTCCGAAACGGTAGAGCCCCCATTTAAGCGGGACGATGCCCGCAGATAACGGAGCCCGGCCCGGAAAAACTCACTTGTCTAGCGGCCCCGGATAAAGTATCATTGTAACGTGGCGCTCCGTAAAAAAGATAACAGAAAAAAGCCTGCAAAATCCTCTCCGGGCCGAAAAATTCCCTTGGCGGTGCTTTTCTGGATAGCTTTTTTTATCATGATCGCCGGCTTTTTTTTTATCAAGCAGGAAACCATCCGGGAAAATCTCAGACAGAACAACATCGAGATACCCTTTCTTACAGGGCCCCTGGAAAACGGGGAAGCGGAGCCGGAAGAAGAGGCTCCTCCCCCGGAGCCGCCTGAAGCTCCCGCGGTGCAGACGCCGCAGCCCCCTCCCGAAAAAAAGGACGAACCGGTTCCATCCAAACCTGAAAAACCCGTTCCACCTGCAGAAAATATCCCTGCGGCTAAACCCGCTCCTGCCCGGCCTGCCCCCGTTCAACAGCCCCAGGCCGCAGTCAGGGAGAGAACCATCTATTTTACCCATGTGGATAACGATGGCGCCATTCTGCGCAGTTCCGTTGTACGAAAGATTCCTGTTTCAGATTCCCCAATGCTGGATACCCTTAAAGCCCTTCTGTCAGGCCCCAATGCGGAAGAAAAACGCCGGGGCATAGTAAGTCTTGTTCCCGAAGGAAGCCGTATCCTTAACCTTACCGTTCAGGGCAGTACCGCCTATATCAGCTTTAATGATGAGTTTCTCTTTAACACCTATGGCGTTGAAGGCTATGCCGCCCAACTCAGACAAATTGTATGGACTGCTACGGAATTTTCAAATGTCAAAGATGTACAGATTCTCATCGAAGGCAGGAGAATAGACTACCTGGGGGAAGGCATCTGGATTGGAAGCCCTGTCGGGCGGGATAATCTATGATGCCCGGAAATTGACTTCATCGGGTTCTTTAAGCAGCCAGCGGCGCAATATGTAGTCCAGTTTCTTTACATTAATAGGCTTGGACAAAAAATCCTGAAATCCTGAATCCATAAACAGTTTATCCGTTCCATTAACGGCATTGGCAGTAAGAGCAATAATGGGAACATTTCTCGCATAATCACTGTCTATATTGTCACGGATGAACCGTACCGTTTCTATGCCATCCATGACAGGCATCATGTGATCCATAAAAATAAGATCAAAATGCATGGGCGATTCCTTCAGAATCTTTATGGCCTGCTGCCCGCTTTTGGCAATGGAAACATGCATCCCGTAAGGCTTGAGCAGGCCCTGGGCTACCTTGAGGTTGGTCGCCACATCATCCACCACCAGTACCGACTTATCGGGAATCTGGAAGTGATCGATGTTCATGATATTATGCCGTCCTTCGCTCCAGCCCTCCGGCAATGCCAGTTTCTCTACCGTTTCCTTTCCAAGCGGCGCCGGATCAATAATTTTCTGGTGGAAGCGGGCGCTAAAGACGCTTCCTTTACCGTATTCACTCTTCACCTCAATACTGCCGCCCATCAATTCCACCAAGTGTTTGGCAATAGAAAGCCCCAGGCCTGTCCCTTCTATGCCGTGGTTTGTCTTTTCATCAAGACGGCGGTATTCGGAAAAAAGATTTTCAAGATCCTCCTTGCGTATTCCCTTTCCCGTATCTTCCACCTCAATACGCATTTCACAGTATTCCGGATCATCGCAGACGGCGGAAGCGGCACGCAGAGTTACTGTGCCCATTTCGGTATACTTTATTGCATTTGAAAGAAGATTATTGAGGATCTGCTTTATTCTGAGTTCGTCTCCGCAAAGCTTAACAGGAAGATCCGCCTCTATGGCAGTCTTAAACTCAATAGGCTTGGAGCCAATCCGCACCATGTTAAGCCTTATACAGTCCCGGAAGAGGACTGCCGTGCTGTATTCAAGAGGAACCAGATCAAAATGGCCCGATTCAATTCTGGAAATATCCAGTAGTTCATTGATAATGGAAAGGAGCGCATTGCCGGAACTGTACATCTCGTCAAGATGCTCCCCCGTTTCCCCCGAAGGATCTTTCTGCAATTCTACTTCGGCAAGCCCTATGATCGCATTGAGGGGAGTACGGATCTCGTGGCTCATGCGGGCAAGGAATTCGCTTTTTGCCCTGGAGGCCGCCTGCGCCAGATTAGTCTGTACTTCCAGTTCCCGTGTCCGTTCAGCAACCTGCGCTTCCAGATTCATATTGGCCTGGCCGAGAAGCCGATACAGTTCACCGGATTCCCTGGCCATCACGAGAGCCGCTCCGATGGTAAACACAAAATAACCATAACGTATCAGGAAAAGATCAAGATGGAAAAAGGAACTGTCAACAATATCGAAGATACCGCTTATGGACAGCAGTATCATTCCTATCAGCATATTTCCCGCCGGCGTATTGATTATGGTGTGGACAAAGGCCGTGCCGGCGGTGATTCTCTTTCCCTTCTCCGCCCCCTTTATAAAACCCCGCATCCTGCATACAAAGACATAAATAAAATCATAGCCTGTAACATACAGGATTTCGGCAATTATCAAAATCCGCCAGATTTTACGGATGTCTTCGCCGAACCGGAAAAAAAACAGAGCCTGCCCCATTGCGAGAAGCAGGAACACCATAAAGCAGATTTTGGTTTGAAGATTCACCTTCCTGAAGTTGAGCGCCTCCGCAAAGGCAGCCAGGAGCGGGAAGAGCATATAGTGTATGCAGGCTTCCAGCCGGAAGGCGGCGCTATCGGGAATGAACTGTACCGAAACACTGGTTCTCAAAAGGAAATAAAAACCCAGAAGCGTAGAAAAAAGACAATAGTAAATTTTGTAGAGTTCTTTCCGGTTTATTAAAAAGACAAAAAGGTAGTAGACTCCCAGAAAAAAATATGCTCCGACAAGAATCAGGGTCAGGGATTCTCCGGATCTGATCCGTATATCATGATTATTCCCGATAAGGTATGAGTTTGAATCAACGAGATCTGTTTTTTCATAGATGCGGCCCAACAGAACCGCTATTACCGCAATGCTCAAAAAGAGAATAATAAACTCAATCCATTTCCGCTTCATACACAGACTGCAGGAGGAAAGCCGATCCGCCGGATCGAAAGAGCCTTCCCTGTCTCTCCTTCAATTTCCACCGTGATACCTCTTATTTCTCCGGTATTTTCAGCACATTCCATCTTATAAAGAATCTGTTTCCGGGCTCTGTCCAGACAAATATGGAAATCCATGCCGATTACTTCATTCTGAACCCCGGTCATGCCCAGATCGCTGATATAGGCCGTTCCCCGGGGCAGGAGCCGTTCATCGGCAGTCTGGATATGGCTATGGGTTCCCGCCACAACGGCGGCCCGGCCATCAAGATAGTAGGCCAGAGCCTCCTTTTCCCCGGTCGTTTCCGCATGGAAATCCACCAGCGTGACGGATGAATCTTTCCGGTAAAGTTTGTCGAAACATTTGAAAGGACAATCGATATTGCTCATCAGTTCCCGGCCCTGGAGATTTATCACATGCCAGACAATACCCGCCTTTTCCACCAGCACGGCACCCCGCCCTGCAACCCCCTCAGGATAGTTGGCGGGACGGAGGAGACGCTCTTCCCTCTCCATGACAGGCCAAAAATCCCGCTTTTCCCAGACATGGTTTCCGGAACTAACCACATCGGCCCCGGCGGCAATGATCCGCCGTAGTACATCTTCGGTCATACCGAAGCCGGAGGCGGCATTTTCTCCGTTTACAACGCTAAAATCCGCTTTATGCTTCTCTATAAGCAGGGGAAGCTGCTGTTCCAGAGCCTTAAGACCCGGTTCTCCCATTACATCACCGATCATCAGAGCCCGCACACATGCCATACAAACCTGCCTTTGACACTTGAATTTGCCCAAACATAAAACTTTGGGATATATCATCAAGATATTATAGCAATAGTATACTGCCCGGCACTGTTTCAGGTAGATCGTTAAATTTCATGGCATTATCTAAAGAATTATGGAATTTATCAGGATTTTTGGAAAATTCTCCCTATTTTTACAAAACGGTTTTGACATACTGCCCATAGTCTGGTATTTTAGTTAGAATGAACGAGTTAAAACCTGAAACTATCAACTATCGCATCAAGCTTCTTCGGGGCGTTCTGGGCATGACCCAGGCCAATTTTTCGCGAGTCATTTCCCTGTCTTCGGGTTACCTGGCGGGAGTAGAGACAGAAAAACGCACGGTTAATAACCGGATCATAAAGCTTATCTGCTCTTCCTTTTCGGTGAACGAAGACTGGCTCAGAACCGGTCATGGGGAGATGTTTTTTAAGGAGGAAGATCCCAAATTCTCGCGGCTGCTCAATCTCTACAAGGAACTTTCCCCCCACTATCGGGATTTTATTTTCCGTCAGATTGAACTGCTCCTTGAGATCCAGGATGAAGAGGAAGCCGGCAAAAAAACTGCCGGCTAAGTACCGTATTAACGGGCGTATTCCACTATCCTGGTTTCCCGGATGATGGTGATCTTAATTCTCCCCGGATAACGGAGATCGTTTTCGATTTTTTTGGCAATATCTTTTGCCAGTTCCCGGCTCTGATCCTCGGTAACCGCATCGTTGTTTACGATGATGCGCAGTTCCCTGCCTGCCTGGATGGCAAAAGCCTTGTCCACTCCGGTAAAGCCCGTGGCGATATTTTCCAGATTTTCGAGCCGTTTCGTGTAATTATCGAGCGTTTCCCGCCGGGCTCCCGGCCGCGCCGCGCTGATCGCATCGGCAATCTGAACCAGTACCGACTCGATGCAGGAAGGCTCCACATCGTTGTGGTGGCTCCCGATCGCGTTGATAATCCGGGGATCCTCACCCATCTTCCGGGCCATGTCCATGCCGATTTCCGCATGGTTCAGATCTGAATCGCTTTCCACACCCTTGCCGATGTCGTGAAGCAGAGCGGCCCGTTTGGCAATATCCCGGTTTGCGCCTATCTCCGCGGCAAGAATTCCCGCAATAACAGCCACCTCTTTGGAATGGGACAGCACGTTCTGACCGTAGCTGGTACGGAAGTAGAGCCGCCCCAACGCCCGGATACCGTCCTGTTTGATGTTATGAATCCCCAGATCGAAGAG
>JAIRNJ010000001.1 GCA_031258115.1 Treponema sp.
AAGTATCTTGCCGGCATTGCAGAAACCACAGGTTTCAAGACCTGCCCTGGAAAAGCCCGTGAGAATATCCTGGTATTCATCGGTTTGGGAGAACCCTTCAATGGTGATGATCTCGCTGCCCCTCACGCGGAAAGCCGGGATAAGGCAGGAGTGCACAACGGAGCCGTTAAAAATAACCGTACAGGCCCCGCATTTACCTACCATACATCCCGGTTTGGCCCCAAGAAGCCCGAAGGTTCCCCTGAGTATGTCGATGAGCCTCACATCCGCATCAGAGCGAACCACCACGTCTTCACCGTTCAGAATAAAACCGATGGTCATTGTTTTTCCTCCCCGGTCTTCATTTTGAAGGTATTCCGGAGATCCGCAGACATAAGGGGAATTTTTTCAAAGAAATGATCCATGGCCTGGGAAACCGCCTGAACAAAGGCCGCGGGAATACAGCATCCCGGGATTTCTCCGATACCTTTCGGACCGGAAGTATCTCCTGTCATAAAACCTATATTGATGGGGGGAATATCCTGGAGTTTGGGCAGCTCATACTCCACAAAACATTCAGGGGGAATCCTTCCATCCGTATAATCAAGCTTTTCACAGGAGGCCCAGCCTATAGCCTGGAGTACCTGTGTTTTTAGCGAGAGCAGCGCCCGGCGTTCCGAAAGAATTCTGCCGCCGTCGATAAGCAGCCAGATTCCCCTGATACGGGGCATGTATTCAAGGATGTCCACTTCTACTTCCACCACCGCAGCGCCCCAGCCCAGCCTGGTAAGGGCATTGGAATCGATATTGGGCCCCTTTCCCCATGAGGGAATTTTTGCCGGTTTGATACTCCTGCGGATCGTTATGGGCAGCGGATCCCTGAAGCGCTGCTTCCTGATGCTTGAACAGCAGCGTTCCACCAGTTTGGAGAGTACCAGTATGTTCCTGGAGAGGCTGGCAGGCCCCGAATCCGGACTCAGGGCGGTGTTTACCGCATTGATCCGTACCCTGGACGGATCGATGGAGAGGATCTCCGAGGCCATTACCCCCCAGGCATGGGCAAAGTCGTCATTGGAACCGGCCATGCTGGTACGGATCTCCAGGGAACCGTCCTTGTCCAGGGTAACTTCCACCCCATAGTCCCCCCGATCCTTCCCGTGGTGGAGGAACCCGGAACCCTGGTATGCCGTGGCAATCCCTATACCCCGAAGTTTTTCTTCGGAATATTCAAGATCCTTCCAGCCTGATTCCCGCCGTTTCTGCCTTAAAAGTTCGTAGGAAGCCCACTTCCGGTAGTATCCGGAACTGACCGCAACGGCATCGATGAGACGTGTCAGGGGAATTTCTTCTTTAAGGGAAGTTCCTATTGCCAGACTGGAATTCTTTGTTAGGGCGTGTTTTTTCCTCCATTCGGCAGGATCTTGATGGAGGCTGTCCGCAATCCGGGATACATGTCTCTCCATGGCAAAGAAACCCTGGGCCATGCCGAAGCCGCCGCAGGGGCCCTGGGGAGCTATATTTGTGATCTGCGCCCTTGCCCTGAGCGCAGTATTGGCAAAACTGTAGGAACCGAAACTGCCCAGCGAACAACGGTCAATCAGCTCCCGGGAAAAAACACCGTGGGCGCCGAGATCCGCCTTTAGCTCTATCTCCGTTCCCAGAACCTCGCCCTTGTCATTCAGTCCGCTTCTGATGGAGATCTCCGAGGCAAAGCGCTTGGGTGAAAAGCAGAAATCCGACTCACGGGAAAGGATAAGTTTAACAGGTTTTTTGGTGAACCAGGAGCCCAGAGCGGCATGGCAGGCTACAAGAGAGGGATACCATATTTTGCCATCCAGATGAATATCGATCAGGGTAGGCTCTACAGTCACCCTCTCCTTTTCCAGACCCAAAACACGGGAAACCGAGGCGCGGACATGAAAAGGCCACTGTGTAGCGGTGTATACAACAAGGAAAGGCTTTCTGTCTTCCCCTTCGACGCGCTGGTGTTTGTAAAGGGTCAGAGCGCCGGTGGATTCAGCGTACCAGTGCTCCTGAATTCCTGTTTTATAGATTCCGTTTATGACATTTTTCGCCGTATTCAGGGCTTTTTCCGGCTCTCCGCTGCGAAAATTCCGTTCTTCAATGCAGGGCTTTCCCGGCTGAAAACCGAATTGAGCCTCTTCGGCCTCTTCCTTTACCTTAATCACTTCCGCATATTCCCTCAGTTTTGCCTCATCCGGGCCAAAGAGCAGGGCAAGGGGCTGCCCGGCATAGGAAATTTCCCGTTCCACCAGTACCGGTACGGAGCAGAAACCTGTTTCCGGATCTTCCAGTTCATTTTTTCCGGGAATATCCTTTGCGCCGATAAAGGTATAGGCATTTCCCAGTTTGGGAAGTTCAAAACCATGCAGCGTACCCTTTGAAATTCCCGAGCGGATCGTAATGCCGTACAGAAGGGGTTTTGCCGTAATGTCCTGAATAAATTCCACAGCCATCAGCTGTTTTCCCGGCCGGTTCCTGTCACAACTTCTATGACTCTGTCTATCTGTTCTTCAGTCATCCCCGGCCAGATGGGAAGGGAAATAACTTCCCGGAAAGCATTGAGGGAGTGGGGGAAATCTTCCGGCTTAAGTCCGTAGAGATCCCGGTAGTAGGGCATGATATGGAGCGGAATATAGTGAACCGACACACCGATTCCCTGTTTCTGAAGTTTTTTTATGAACTCATCACGGTTAATTTTTAATCGTGAACCGTTTATTCTGAGGGGGTAGAGGTGGCGGGCGTCTCCCGGACCGCCGGGAGGTAATTTGAACAAGGCTTCTTCCGTGCCGAAGGCCCTGTCATAACGTTCCGCTATGCTTTGCCTCATCCTGAACAAGTCCCAGGCCCGTGACAGTTGAACCCTGCCCACAGCGGCAAGGAGATCCGGAAAGTTATACTTATAACCCGCTTCCACAACTTCATAGTACCAGGAAGCCTGAGTTTCTGTATAGCGGTTCCATACACTCCGGTCTATGCCATGGGAACGCATAAGGGAAATACGGGCGGCAGTATCCCTGTTCCGGGTAACGACCATCCCTCCTTCACCCGTGGCAATGGGTTTGGTTGCATAGAACGAAAAAACTCCCGCGTCTCCTATGCTGCCTGCAAACATACCGCTATCCAGACGGGACGGAAAGGAATGAGCCGCGTCTTCGATCACCTTGATCCCGTAACGGGCGGCAAGATCCATGACTGCTTCCATATCGCAGGGGAGGCCGCCGTAGTGAACCGGTATGACCGCCTTTGCCATACCCCGGGGGCCGAAACCCCGGCTGTACGCGGGGAGCCCTTTTTCAAGCCTTGCAAGAGTCTCTTCGAGTTTTTCAGGATCAAGATGAAAGGTTCCGGGTTTTACATCCACAAAGACAGGGATCGCCCCGAGGTAGCGGGCAATTTCCGCGGTGGCGGTAAAGGTGTAGGAGGGGACAAGTACCAGATCTCCTGCCCTGATCCCGCAGGCTTCCAGGGCCAGATGGAGGCCGGAGGTCGCCGAGTTCACGGCAAGGCAGTGCAATGGATCCGAAGGGGAATCATGCGGAGAAGCTTCGCGGCCGTACTCCCCGGCTGAATGTTCCGGGGGGCTCTGCAGGAACTCCGCAAATTCTTTTTCAAAGGCCAGGGCCTCTTTGCCGGTGGTCAGCCAGCCTGAACGGAGTACCCGGAGGACGGCTTCCTCTTCTTCCCGGCCAATCCAGGGCAGGGCAAAGGGGATCTGCGGAAACAGGTTTTCGCTTTCAATTTTTGAGTGCATGTATCTCTTCCGGAGGCAGAATAAATCCGGGAACCTTTTCCCCGGCCGCGTTCTTCATGCCGGGGATCGCTTCCTGAAGGATCGAGCGGAGCAATGCCGCATTCCGGTATTTTTCAGGCTGTTCAGGATCAAAACGGCAGATGGGCCTGAGACTCTCCGTCAGAAGTTCAATATCCGGTTCTCTTCTTTCTTTCCGCCTTACTTTCAAAATCCGGGAATAAACCGTTTCTTCAGGCGATTCATCGGCGCTCCAGAGCCTTTCATCGAGCCGTTCACCGGGACGGAGTCCCACATAAGTAATCTTTATGTCTTCTTCGGGTTCAAAGCCATAGAAACGAATCATCTGTTCCGCCATGTCCCGGATCCGGACCGGTTCGCCCATGTCCAGAAGGTAGAGCCCGCCATTTTCCCCGACACCTCCGGCCTTGAGCACCAGGGAACAGGCCTCGGGAATCGTCATGAACCAGCGCCTCATGTCAGGATGGGTCACGGTTACAGGCCCGCCTTTCTCGATCTGTTTCTGGAAGAGGGGCATGATGGAACCGCTGGAACCCAGCACATTACCGAAACGGACTACCATGAAATTTGTATCATCCTGCCTCCAGGTACCGTTTGCCAATACCAGTTTTTCGCAGAGATACTTGCTGGCCCCGTAGACCGAAACAGGTTCCACAGCCTTGTCGGTGGTGATGTGTACAAAACGTTTTACCCCGTGTTTCCGTGCCGCGTTGATCAGGTTTTCGGTACCCAGAAGGTTGTTCTCGATGGCCGCAACCGGATTTTCCTCCATCATGGGCACGTGTTTGTAGGCCGCGGTATGAAACACAACGTCGGCCCGGAGCTTCTCCATGATATAGTCCATGTATGATGAATCTTTGAGATCCCCGATGAGCGGTACCAGCGCTGCTTTTTCACCAACCCCTTCTTCCTGGAGCAGTCTGAGTTCCCTGTCAATCTGATAAATTGAATTCTCCCCGTGCCCAAAGAGATAGAGCCGGGAAGCGCCGCCCGAGAGAAGCTGCCGGCAGAGCTCGGAGCCGATGGAACCTCCGGCCCCTGTAACAAGAACCCGCTTGCCGCGGAGATACCTGAGGCTTTCCTTCAGGTTGATGGCCACAGGGGTACGGCCCAGAAGATCCTGGGGATCGATGGAACGGGTCTGGATAAGGTGGGCGTCTCCCTCAATGATCTGGCTGATCCCCGGCAGGATGCGGATCTTTTCAAAACCTGCTTTTTTGAGGATGCCGTAGAGTTCCTTGAGGTATTCCCGGCTGGCTCCCGGAATGGCGATGATGGCCTCGTCCGCCGGGTTCATCCGCAGGAGCCGGGCCACATCCTTAATCGGTCCAAGTACCGGGATCCCTTCGATTCGGCGGCCGATTTTGGCCGGATCATCATCCAGAAAGGCTACTACTTCACCAAAGATAGCCTTTTCCCTGATCTCCTTCGCCAGGGTACGCCCGGCGAAACCTGCTCCGATGATATAGAGCTGATTTGTTCTCTGCCGTTTTCCGGTATTTCTTGCGTTCATGTTTTCGGCAAAGATCCGGTTCTCTCTTAATGATGATCCAGACTCCCGATTACTTCAAAACCAAGGTCAATAAGAAAGGAATCATCGTAAAGATCCAGTTTGATCTTTGCCCTCCCTTTTCTTTTATCGACCTTTATGATGCGTCCCTCGAGATTTTTTAGAGGGCCCTCGACCACGACGATACGGGAATTCTCGTCGAAGTAGACCTTTGACCTTCCGGCAACAGGCCCTGCATTCCGTATAAAGTGCAGTACCAGTTCCAGATCCCGGCCTTCCAGGGGGCTTATATTCTGATTTGAACGGAGAAAACGGAAAAATCCATCGGTACGCCGAAACGACCAGTGGTAATTGTAGATACTGTCTTCCTCTTCAATTTCAAGAAAGATGTAACCCGGAAAAACGGCGCTGTTGGTTCGTTTCAGGATTCCCTTCCGCCGGATGTCGATCTCCCGTTTGGGGAAGTAAACCGGCACCTTTAGATCCGGATGGGTGGCCCTGAAGAGCCTGATATACTTTTCTTCCGACCGTGTTTTTACCTGGAGTGCATAATAACGCATATTTTAATTCATACTAATGCAAAAGACGGTTTTTCTCTACTGGCAGAACGGATATGCCGATACTCAAAACGGAGAAATAAATGCATAAAAAGCTTGCCGTAGTCGTTTTCATTCTGGGAGTTTTCCTGGCCTTGCCCCTCCCGGCTTCCACGGTTTCCGTATTGGTCATAGAAACAGGCCGGGATGGGGAAAATCCGGTCAAGGAGTATTCTACACTCTGGGAATACGGGATTCTGGATGTTTTTTTTGAAGCAGGACATATCGTAAGCAATGCGCCGATCATACAGACGCAGCGTAAGACGGCAAAGGAACTGCCCGACGAAGCCCGGCCGGACATGGAGGAAGCTAAAGAGGGCGGGGCGGACTTTTTTGTCCTTGCCCTGCTGGATTACAAATCCCCCGACAGAGGAGGCGCCGCGGGAAAACCGGATGCCGTAAGCCTCAGACTCTTCAAAATCTCGGGCAATAAGGCGATATATCAGGAAAATGTAAGTCCCGGAACTTATCCTTCCAGGGATGAAGAAGTTCAGGGCATAAAACGTATAGCCCGGAAATTAGTTCCCCTTGTACGGGACGACAGGTAGTGAGGTCATACATGAAAAAGACAGGTTTATTGTTTTTGGCTCTGGCAGCCTTTTTCGTTTTAACCAGCGCTTCGGTGTGGGAAGGCTCCGGAACGGTGGCGCCTTCCGGCAGTCTTCCTGATGAAGGCTACTATGCGGCTACCAATTCCTTTCCCCGGAACACGGTAGTGGACATCACGAACCTTGAAAACGGGAAATCGATCCGGGTCATTGTGGCTTCCGGCCTCGATACCCCCGGACTTTTGGCGGTTATTTCCAGGGACGCGGCCCTGTCCATAGGACTCCAGTCCCGGTCTATCGGCCGGATACGGATGATTCAGCCTTCAGACCCCATAGCCTTTTCCCGCTTTACCGAGGGCCTCTCCTCTTCAGGCGATCCTGATTACGATCCTTCCGCCCTCTTGAATTCGGAAGTTCCACCCGAAAAGACGCCGGAAATTGCCGAAGAAACCGCCGCTGAAAAAACCGGCCCGGCGGAAAGCGTCCCGGCCGCGGAAGAACCCGGGGCTGAGGAAAGCGCCCCCGCCGTAATCGCCGGAACTCCCGCCTTTACAGAGGAAGAAACAAAGACCGCAGACGGCGTTCCTTCCCCTGACGGAGAGGGCGCGGACCGGAATCCTCAGGCGGCAAGCGAAATTGTTGATGTTCCCGGAACTCCCCCGGGGGAAACCGGCGAAACGGCTGAAGGCGTATCCGGCCTTTTCCTCGCTTCTCCTGTCCCTGAGAAAGAGGAAAGCCCGGCAGAAGCGGCGGGAACTCCTGTGGAAACCTCGGAAGCAAAACCCGAAAGCCCGGCAGAGGGCGCCTACAACAGTGTAAGCCTCGTCCCCGCGGAATCAAGACCGCCCCAGGATGATACGGTCTGGAGCCTGCCTCCCGAAGCGGAAGTGGAACCCCTTAGAGAGCACGGCGGCGGATCTTCCTTCTCAATGGCGGAAGTAGCCCCCCTTCCGGAAAAGACGGCGCCTTCTTCGGACTATATGGACGAATCCCTCATCGTGGATCCTCTGCGGCCGCAGCAGGAAGAAAGCCCTTCGCAGGCCCTTATGGATGAATACTTATTTGTGGATTCGGTAGAGCCGCGGGAGGCGGAAGCGCCTCATGCCATGGACAGCGATGATTTTGTTCCCTCTTCCCGGCCGGCAGCGGCGGCTCCCGAATCTTTTGATTCTCCCGAAGCCCTGCACAGCTTTTCCGTGCCTCTTGTCGCCTCGCTTGAAAAAGGTAAATACTACCTCCAACTGGGAGCCTTTTCCCGGCCTGAGTCGGTGGAATCGGCCATTGCCGCCATGGACAGAACCTATCCTCTGGCGGTTCAAAGCGGCGGGAACAGCGAAAAGCCCCTCTACCGTATACTCGTGGGGCCCCTCAATCTGGGAGAAAGCGGCGCCGCCCTGCAGCGTTTCAAGGGTTCAGGCTACAAAGACGCCTTCATCAGGAAAATTGGTGACTGACATTTTATCTTCCATGACAATGCTTGTACTTCTTGCCTGACCCGCAGGGGCAGGGGTCGTTACGGCCGACCTTGGGGTAGCTTCTCACCACCGTGGCGTTTTCCGGACGGGAAGCGGCAGGGCCATTCCTGGTCTGTGCGGCTTCGGATGCGGCCCCAAAGGCCGTCATGGAACCGTGGCTTGCATAGACATTTGGTCCCGCAGACTGCGCCGGAGCGGAGGCGGCCTCACGGCTTCCGGAAATCTGAATCCGCATCAGGTGCATCTTTCCTGCAATCTCCTGCCGTATGTCCCCTATCATCGAATCGAAGATCTGGAACCCCTCAACCTTGTATTCGGTAAGTGGGTTCTTCTGGGCGTAGCTTCGCAGGTACACCGCCTCCCTCAGCGCTTCCATGTTTTCCAGATGATCCAGCCATTTACGGTCAATGGCCATCAGATACTGCCGCCTGATAATGAGGTTAAAGTAACCGGGGGGCAGAATGGTTTCCTTTTCATCAATGTCCCTTTCCAGGGCCTCAAGAATGGTTTTCTCAAGCGATTCAGGATTGGGAGCCTGCCCGGTTTCGTTTTTCAGAACAAGGCCGAATTTTTCCTTGAGTGCGGCAAGCAGTTCCCGGTATGCCGCCCCCATGTCCCGCCGCTGGCCGCTCCGGTATGTGTCGATAAGATCGGCAAGCATGTCGGCGCTTGCCTCGTTTACCCGGTTCTTTAATTCATTATCCAGAAGTATTGCGTCCCTCTGCTCATAGATGAATTTTCTCTGCTGGTTAAGTACGTCGTCATACTCAAGAAGATGCTTGCGGATCTCAAAGTTCCGCTCTTCAACCTTCTTCTGGGCCCGCTCAATGCTCCGGTTAAGCCAGGGATGGTAGATCGGTTCCCCTTCCTCCATGCCGATCTTCCCCATGATATTTTTTATGTTCTCTCCGCCAAAGAGACGCATCAGATCATCGTCCATGCTGATGAAGAATTTGGATCGTCCCGGATCTCCCTGCCGGCCTGAACGGCCCCGAAGCTGGTTGTCGATACGCCGGCTTTCGTGCCGTTCCGTACCTATAACATAGAGCCCGCCCAGGGATTTAACCTCTTCGTAATCCTTTAGCCATTTGGAATATTCTTCCTGAAATATCGCATTGTATTCTTCGGGACTTGCCCCTGTACCTGCACGCCGCCTGGCACGGGACTCAGTATTCCCGCCCAGTTTAATGTCGGTACCGCGGCCTGCCATGTTGGTGGCGATGGTAACCGCCTTTTTGGAACCCGCCTCGGCTATGATCAGCGCTTCCCGGGCATGGTTCTTGGCGTTGAGCACCTCATGCTTTACCCCCCGCCGGGTAAGCAGAGAAGAAAGCTTTTCCGACTTTTCGATGGAGACAGTCCCAACCAGCATCGGCTGACCCTTGGCGTAGGCTTCTACAATCTCGTCGGAGAGGGCCTTGAACTTGTCCTCTTCATTAAGGTAAACCACATCGTCTTCATCATTGCGGGCAACGGGGAGATTTGTAGGCACAACCACTACATCGAGACCGTATATTTTACTGAACTCCACTGCTTCCGTGTCCGCGGTTCCTGTCATGCCGGATATTTTTTTATACATCCTAAAGTAATTTTGGAAGGTAATTGTAGCCAGAGTCCGGTTGCGCTGGGCAATTTTTATATGTTCCTTTGCTTCGATGGCTTGGTGGAGCCCGTCGGAATAGCGGCGTCCATGGAGGATGCGTCCGGTAAACTCGTCGACTATCTGCACCAGCCCGTCCTGCACCACATAGTCAACATCGATGTGAAAGAGCTTGTGGGCCCGCAGAGCCTGGGTAAAGTAGTGAATGTATTCAAAATTTTCTTCATCTACGATGGCGCCTTTGATAAGATTCCTCTTCTGGAGGAGTTTTTCAATCTTGGTAAGCCCCGCGTTGGTAAAACTGATATTCTTGTTCTTTTCGTTGAGCTTGTAGTCGCCGATTACCTCTTCACCCTGGGTCTCATCGGGATATTCCCCGTCTTCCTTCTTCTGCACCTCTTCCAGAGAACCCAGAAGCCGGTTTACCTCGGCAAATTTGAAGGTATCGTCTTCCGCCGCCCCTGAGATGATCAGGGGAGTCCGGGCTTCGTCAATGAGGATGGAGTCAATTTCGTCAACAATACAGTAATGATGCTCCCGCTGAACCCTTTTTCCCAGTTCCCAGAGCATGTTATCCCGGAGATAATCAAAGCCGAATTCATTATTGGTACCGTAGGTAATGTCGCAGTTGTAGTTTTCCTTCCTCCGCTCATTGTCCATGTTGGAAAGTATGGTACCGACACTCACCCCCAGGTAGCTGAATATGGGGCGCATCCAGTTGGCGTCCCGTTCGGCCAGGTAGTCGTTCACCGTGACCATGTGGATTCCCTTCCCGGGAATGGAGTTGAGATAGGCAGGCGCCACGCTCATCAGTGTCTTGCCTTCACCTGTTTTCAGTTCCGCAATCTTCCCCTGGTGGAGCACGATGGAACCGAGAACCTGCACGTCATAGGGCCGTTCCCCCAGAGCCCTGCGGGCCGCCTCCCGGCAGAGGGCAAAGGCTTCCGGAAGCAGACTGTCCAGGCTTTCTCCGCCCGCGTAGCGTTCCCTGAACCGGGCCGTCATTACCGGAAATTCTTCCGCGGAAAGGGCGGAGGCCCAGGCTTCTTTTTCGTTTACCATGAGCAATATGGGCTGCAGGGCCTTGAGATCCCTCTCGTGCTGGGAACCGAAAAAGAGCTTGATGATTTTTTCCAACATACTTTTAAGATACTCCTATACCGGGAAAAGGTGAAGACCTTGAAGAAATGGCCGCTAAACCAGGGCTTTGGGGAACAAACTCTCCTCATTTCTCTTTAACACCCCCGATCCCTCATCGAACATCCGAAAACCGGTGTGAATGGCGGAATGATCAGGTCTATTCCCAAAAGCCCCGCAGCGTACTATATTATGTCTAATGCATATCATTATCGTCGGAGCCGGGCATGTGGGCTTTCAACTGGCGCGGCACCTAATCGAAGAAAAACACGACGTTTCCATTATCGAATCCAACGAGGAACGGGCCAGGCATGTGTCGAACCGGCTTGACTGCATGGTACTCCACGACGAAGGCAACAGCGTTTCTACCCTGGAAGAGGCGGGTATAGCCAAAGCCGGCGCCCTGGTTTGCGTTACCGATTCGGATGAAGTCAACATGATCATCTGCGGCCTGGCGGCGGGACATAAGGGGCTGCTCAAGATTGCCAGGGTCAGAAACGACGAATATGTACGCAGGAATTTTCAGAACATCGGCGAAAAACACAGCGCCATGGGCATGACTTTTTCATCCATCCCGACGTAGAGGCCGCCCGTTCCACCCTCGACGCCATAGGGCACGGGGCCATCGGCGACATCCTTTCGTTTGCCGGAACGGACTATGAACTGGGTTCCATCGACATCAGCCCGGAATCTCCGTTTAACGGCCTTGCCCTTACCGAATTCCGGACGGTGCTTGAAGGGGAAAGTCTTGTAACCCTTCTGGAACGCGGGGGAAAGTGCATACTTCCCCGGGGAACAACAAAACTTGCCGCCGGCGACCGCATCTATCTTCTTGCAAAAGAAGAGACTCTGGATGAAGGATTCCGCCTGGTGGGCCGGAGCGAAAAGCGAATCAGAAAAATCGGCATCGTGGGCGGGGGAAGGCTCGGCTCGCTTATCGCCGCGGGACTTCTCCGGGGCGAGACCGGTGAATCCGGACAAAAGAAAAACGACAGGGATTTTTTTTCCTTCCTGAAAACCCTGGTGCCCAGAAGCTTTAAAAACATTGTCATTGTTGAGCAGGATTACGGAATCTGCAAAGACCTTGCGGCCCGTTTTCCCGAAGCGCTGATCCTTAACGAGGATATTTCCGACGAAAGCTTTGTTACCGAAGAAAAGCTCGACGACCTTGATCTCATTGTAACCGCTACCGAACATCAGGAACTGAACATCAACACCGCCGTATACCTCAAATCGCGGGGGGTACAAAGGGCAATCGCGATGGTTACCGGATCGGGCTATGTGGCAATCGCCAGGCAGCTTGGAGTTGACGTGGTTATCCCGATGAAATCCGTCGTTGTGGATGCGATACTTTCAAAGTTTATCGGAGGAGGCGTAAAGGGCCTTCACCGTATCGGCGACGGCAGCATAGGGATTCTTGAAGTTGTAATATCTCCCCGTTCCCAGGCCGAAGGGAAATCCCTTAAAGAATTTCAGCTTCCCGAAGGGGCCCTGGTAATGCTGGTTGATCCGTCAAACCAGGAACAGCCCGAAACCAAAGACGCTCCTGAAAAAGAACCCGTACCCGAAAAAAACTTTATCCCCGAAGATGATTTTATCCCGCGGGGAGACTATGTCTACACAGCGGGCCACCGTATTCTGCTTATTGCCCGGAACGGAACGGAAATGGAAATTACAAAAATTTTCGGGGAAAAACAATGAATATCACGGAAGGAGGACGGCAAAGTCCGCTGCGGATAAAAAATCGCCGTTCGGCAAAACACAAAACGCCGGAATTTCTGTCTAAAAAAATAACCTGGAGCATCCCCAAACGGCCTTTTTTCGGCAGGAAGGCCGTTATTATACGGCTCCTCTTCCTGCTTGTTTTGCTCTACGCCCTCGCGATGATCTTTCCCCTGGGAATTGCCGTTTTCCTTTCGGAAAAAGACATGATCTCAGGTCTCGGCCTTACAATGGTTTTATCCGTCGTCGTGTCCGTCCCCGTACTGACAGTAACCCGGAAACTGCCCCTGCGTTTTACCGCCTCCGACGGCTTTATGCTGGTATTTCTCGCCTGGGCCGCCGCGTGCTTTCTCGGCGCCTTGCCCTACTTTATTTCGGGCCATATCCCCCGTTTTGCCGACGCCGTCTTTGAAAGCGTTTCCGGCTTTACCACTACGGGGACTACCGTTATAAAAGACGTGGAAGCCATGCCGCTCTCCCTGCTTTTTTGGCGCGCCGAAACCCACTGGCTCGGCGGCATGGGCATGGTGGTTCTTACCGTAGCCCTTTTTCCCTTCCTTGGCATAGGCGGTTTCCAGATGCTCAAGGCGGAAACCACGGGACCGGACAAGGATCGCATCACTCCGAAAATAACCGAAACGGCAAAACTCCTCTGGCTTATCTATATTGGCCTTACCGCCCTGGAGACCGTCCTCCTGGTCTTCGCGGGCATGGGATGGTTTGACGCCGTAACTCACGCCTTTTCGACCATGGCGACGGGAGGCTTTAGTTCCCGCAACGACAGCCTTGCCTACTGGCATTCGCCGGCTGTCGACTGGATAGTCGTGGCCTTTATGCTGATAGCGAGCTTTAACTTTACGCTGCTTTTCCGCCTGATGCAGCGCAAATGGAAAGAAGTATGGCGTAACAGCGAAGCCAAAGCGTACCTTTTTATCGTATTTGTGTCCGCTGCGATCTGCGCCGTTTCCTTTATGCTGTCCGACTGGAAGCCGGTCCTTGTGGGCGCGCTGCCCGAATACTCAGGCGGCGACGTACCGCCGGTAAAAAGCGCCGAAGCCGGCATCCGTACAGCTTTCTTTTACACCGCCAGCGTCCTTACCACAACGGGCTTTTCCACAACGGGCCAGGGCTTATTGACGCCCCTGGCAAAGGGGGTTCTTTTTATCCTGATGTTTATAGGCGGATGTTCGGGCTCAACGGCGGGCGGCGTCAAGGTGATCCGCCACGTGGTACTGTTCAAGCAGGCGGGGAACGAGCTGAAAAAGATAATCTATCCCAGGGGAGTTTTTTCGGTCCGCCTTAACAACAAGGTTGGAAGAAAAGACGTCGTCTACGGGGTCGCGGGCTTTATCTTTCTCTACCTTGTCCTCGCCGCCGTATCCGCCCTTGTTGTGGCAAGTTCCGGTCTTAATCACTTTACCTCGTTCAGCCTGGCCCTTATCAGCCTTGGAAACATCGGCCTTGATCCGGGGCTTTTGGAGCAAACCGCCATTGTCGCCGCCTTTCCCGCTTATGTAAAATGGGTTCTGTCGTTCATCATGATCGCCGGCCGGCTTGAGCTATGGACCGCAGTAGTGTTCCTGTCCAGAGATTACTGGCGGTAAGCAGTGCGGGGGCGGATTTGTTACATAGGCGGCGTGCGGAAATATATTTGAAATCATGCCGGATCTCATTAACAAGGCAAAAATCGATGCAAAACATTCAAACGAAGACCAAATCGCCGATTTCAGCGTCCGGATTGAAAAATACGGCGATAAAATCTGGCATACCGCCTTTTGTGACGCAATCCGCATGGAACTCCTGGACTACGCCGGCATTCTGGACTTTGACATCGAACATCCCCTTACTAAGGAACCCCTCCGGGTCGATGTGCTTATCATCAAGAAAAAGAAGAATGTCGTCATTGACCGGAATATCGCCGCCATATTCAGAGGCCGGAACATCTCGGTCTCTCGCCGGAACAGATAGCCGCAAGTACCGGCCTGACGGAGCGGCAGATCAACGGGCTTTAAAGACAGCTCATCTATTTTAGTAACGTTTAGCCGTTTAATCCCCTGAATTTCCGTATCGTATCAAACATGGCGATTATGTTCTCGGGCGGGTTAGTACACCTGTTTCCCGCTCCACATGTACGCATTCTCTATCATCGTGTCCGCATCGCGGCGGGTTTCGGTAAAGGTATAAAGATAAAGGCCCTTTGAAGGGAGTTTA
>JAIRNJ010000014.1 GCA_031258115.1 Treponema sp.
ATTGTCATTCCCAAAAACGCCGTGCTGTACCCCGGAACGGTGATATAAAAAAGCCGAAAGGCTGAATTTTGAAAATGAGCCTGTTCCAAAACCTCAATGGTTTCCGGACAAATCCATTACAGGTTTTTGCCGCTTGCAACTTCGTCGCGGAGGAGTTTTTCTTCGCATACAATGTGCATCTTCGCTCTCCGAAGGGAAGCAACAAACACGGAACCTTGGGGCCGTACCTTTTGCAGAAGCAGGTTTGAGATGGGATCTTCCAGTTCCTTTTGAACCATGCGCCGCATGGGTCTTCCGCCGAATTTGGGATCCCAGCCTTTTTCAACAAGGTAGTTCCGGGCCTGGGGCAGCACTTTAAGGCTGTAACCCTGATCGCAGAGTCTCTGTTCCAGTTCGGCAAGCTGAAGATTGAGGATCTCTCCGATTTCTTTTTGGCTGAGGGGCCGGAAAACCAGCGTATCATCAATTCTGTTGAGGAATTCAGGATTGAAGAGCCGCTTCAGTTCCGAAATGGCCGCCTCCTCAATCTCCTTTATATCCATGAGCCCGGAAGCCGCTCCGAAACCGAGCCGGGAATCCCTGGAGATCTCCCTTACCCCCGCATTACTGGTCATGATGATCACGGTATTTCTAAAGCTGACACTGTGATTGAGGTTGTCCTTGAGTTCTCCTTCTTCCAGCACCGCAAGGAGCAGGTTGAATACATCACGGTGGGCTTTTTCAATCTCATCGAAGAGGATCACCCGGTAGGGGTTACGCCGGATCTGTTCCGTGAGGGTTCCCCCCTCTTCATAGCCGATGTAACCGGGGGGCGCTCCCACCAGCCGGGAAGCGTTATGCTTCTCCATAAAGTCTGCCATGTCGATGCGTACCAAAGATTCTTCCGTACCAAAAAGGTAGCGGGCAAGTTCCTTGGCAAGAAGCGTCTTGCCCACTCCGGTGGGCCCCAGAAAGATAAAAGATCCCAGGGGCCGTTTCGGGGAAGAGATCCCCGCCCGCGAACGCCGTATTGCCTGTGCGATACGGCTCACCGCCTCATCCTGACCGATAAGGTTCCTGTGCAGTTCCTCTTCCATGTTGAGAAGCCGCCGGGACTGTTCTTCTTCAATATGTTCAAGGGGAATGCCCGTAGCCTCCGCCACCACACGCCGGATATCCGGTTCTTCCACCATGAGCGGAGATTCACTGCCGGCCCGCTCCCAGGCTGTGCGGAACGATTCCAGCCTGCTCCGGAGTTCCCGGAGTTTATCCCGCAGTTCCGCGGCTTTCTCATAGTCCTGGGAACTGACAAGCCTGTCCTTTGTCTCGATGATGCTCTCTATTTCCGCCGTAAGGACGGCAATGTCCGGGGGATCGCTTCTCTTTTCCAGCTTCCGCATGGCGCCCGCCTCATCAAGCATGTCGATAGCCTTGTCGGGCATGTAGCGGTTCTGAAGGTAACGGGCAGCAAGGTTTACCGCGGCGGCAAGGGCATCGTCGGTGTAGCGCACCCGGTGGTGATCCTCGTACTTTTTCTGCAGACCCTTGAGAATCTCCAGCGTATCTTCCAGTCCCGGTTCTTCCACGAGAATAGGCTGAAAACGCCGTTCCAGGGCCGCGTCCTTTTCAAAATACTTGCGGTACTCCGCCACAGTGGTAGCGCCGATACAGTGAATCTCCCCCCGTGAAAGGCCGGGCTTGAGCATGTTGGAAGCGTCTATAGTACCTTCGGCACTGCCTGCCCCAATGATCGTATGGATCTCGTCAAGGAAGAGAATAACATTACCCGCCTGGGCGATTTCCCGGATAATCTTCCTCATCCTCTCTTCAAATTCTCCGCGATACTTGGTGCCCGCCACGATGGCACCCATATCCAGGGCAAGGATACGGCGGCCGGCAAGCAGTTCTCCTGCTGTTTCGGAAACAAGAATCCGGGCAATGCCTTCTACAATGGCGGTTTTCCCTACACCCGGTTCCCCCACAAGGATGGGATTATTCTTTGTCCGGCGGGCCAGTATCCGCAGGGCCCGGCTGATTTCCTTCTTTCTGCCTACCACCGGATCAAGCTTTCCCGCACGGGCCGCGGCGCTAAGATCCCGTGAAAATTCATCCAGAGTGGGGGTAAGAACCGGATAGGAAGCGGGTTTTACCCGTGACCAGGAACCCTTGCGCTCCCCTTCCTGCCTGAAGTACCAGGGCTGATATACTTCGGCGCCTGCATATTCGGCCCGTTGATTACGGTTATGCGGAGACTGGATTACAAGACGGAGCATGTTAAGATCCACCGAATGCTGCCCCAGATAGAGCTGCGCCGGGGAGTTGTTTTCCTGAATTGCCGCATAGAGAAGATGTTCGGTTCCCAGATATTCGTTCCCCGAATTGCGGGCTTCCCGTGCCGCGGTATCCAGCAGCAGTTTAGTCCGCTTTGCGGGAGGCACATCCGGGGAAAGCAGGGCTGTGCCAATCCGGGGAATACTTAGTTCAAGAGCCTGCCTGAATTTTTCAAGATCTATCTTGAGGAAACTTAAAGCCTTGCAGGCGGTTCCAACCTTTTCCCGCAGAATCGCAACAATGATATGTTCCGGAAGCAGTTCGGAGGAACTGAAACGCCGTGCCTCTTCCTGTGCACCGACAGCAAGGATACGCTGTACCCGTTGAGAAAAACCTCTAAACAATAGTCCCTCCTTCTATACTATACTTTCATTTATTAAAGAGAACAACATCGCCGGGAGCAATTCCCGCCCGGCGGAACCAGCCCCGGGGAACTTCCAGCGCATAACGGCAGGGATAGCCTGAACGTATCGTGGAAAGGTCTTCCGGTTCCATGTCATGGATCTCCACGATCCTGCCGTCGGCCGCAATAAAGGCTATGGACAGGGGAATAAGGGTATTTTTCATCCAGAAGGAGAGAATCTCATCCTCCTCAAAAATGAAGAGCATGCCCTTGCCGTCATCCAGAGAACGGCGGTACATGAGGCCCCTGGCGCGTTCCGCACCGGTTTCGGCCTTTTCGGCAGAGACAGGCACCATTGTTTGATCGGCCCTTTTTATTTCCAGCTTCAGTTGTGAAGAGCGGGCGCTGCATGAAAGGGAAAGAAACAGAAGGAGAAGCGATGCCTCTAAAGAGACGGCATTTCTAAAAGTCATCCAGAAATTCCCGGCGGAGTTCCAGTTCCACGGCTCCCGAAAGTTTTGATTCTCCAATTATACTATTAAAAATCTTCTTGTCGATATATTTGACTGTAAGAGGCCGTTCAATGGACACGCGGGTATCTTCGTTTTCCCAGACCGCCTCATGAGGATTCAGGGAAACAGGATCCCCGTATTTTTTTACAAAAGCAGTGTAAATTGAATAGTGATCGACAAGGGCCGTGTTCAGCATATAGCCCATGATGAAGAGGGCGTCTTCGCGGAGCTGGAAAAAAGCCCGGCGCACAAAGGAACGGCCCGAGCTCTCCACAAGGTTTTCCGTTTTGGAGGGCAGGTAAGACACGTCCCTGTCCCCGTGGAAATCAAACAGCCCGTTCTTTTCAAGGACAGCCTTGAGATCATTAAGATTCATCCCCAGCCCAATTCCATGGAATTCGCGGGGAAGCGCTCCCTCAGATTCCGTTCCGGCTTCTTCTGTCGCGGCCGCCGCAGTCTCCGGGGAAACCGCAGCCTCCTGAGCCTCGCAAATACCGGCAAAAATCAATAAACCCAGCAAAACACCCTTCACCTTCAACCCTCAAGCCTCCACCTATATATAATTATCGGCAAAGCTCCGTTATTTTCCATGCGTAAGCCGCCGGAAACACAGCCCTGAGAATACCCAATACCTTGGGGATCTGAACCCCTTTAGCAGAGAGTTGTTCTCATAAACTTATCGCAAGAATTCATAAAAATAACAAAATATAAAACCTTCTTTATTTTAGCATTAATAGTAAGTAATAAGGCGATACGCTTTTCTGAGGAGTATTTATGAAGTTAAAATACCGTCTGTCTATCATTGTCATTTCGATTATAATCGCCATTGTGGCGGCTATATCCATTATTCTGCTGAGCCGCGCTTCTTCTCTCCAGATGGCCTTGGCCAGGACAAGCCAGGAACGGCTCGCTGCGGAGCAGGCCCGGGTCATTCAGATACACTATGAGGCATATCTCCGGACCGCCCATACCGTGGCGGATGCCCTGGCGGACTTTGACAAGACTGATACAGGCAGACAGCGCAACCGCTTTAATCAATTCATGGAATCGATTTTACGATCCGAGGAGTCGCTGGTCGGCATTTTCGTGGTTTTTAAGCCCAATACCATCGATTCCGGCATGGACAGCACCTTTGCGGGGCAGATCGGCAATACCGAAACCGGCCAATGGGCCAGTTGGCATACCCGGCGATCCGGAAAGATAGAATACCGCACCTTTGACCGCGTGGACTTGATAATGGAGGAACTTAGCGGGCCGTCTTCCCGTAAGGAAATGCTGTACAAACCGAGCCTCCTGACCGTGGCCGGTAAGGACACCTATGCAACCTATATCACCGTGCCGGTTATTCAGCGTAAGACTTCAGAAGTAGTAGGCCGGCTGGGGCTCACCGTCAATATGGCCTTCAACCAGCCGGTGGTAGACAATATCCTCAATGACCCGAAATTGACCGATATTACCGCAATGACGATTTATTCTCATGACGGCATGATCGTTGCCAGTTATGCCGAGGAGCATATCGGGAAATTCCTCAAAGACGCCCAGGGCTCCCTCTTCGACGATGATGCCGCGGATGCCCAGGAGGCGGTGGAATTGGGAAAGGAACGCCGCTATACCCTCTTTTCTACAATCCTCAAGAAGGATCTGGAGGTGATCCTCTATCCCTTTTACATCGGCCAAACCGGTGAATCCTGGTCCATCATGGTGGGCACCGAGACGGACATTATCCTCAAGGATGTCCACGCCATGACCTTCTTTACCATCATCCTGGGGATAACATCGGTATTCGTCGTGGCGATCATCATCTTCTTTATCGCCGTGAAGATTGCCATGCCCATCGTCAAGGTGGCCTTGACCCTGAAGGATATATCCGAAGGCGAAGGAGACCTTACCAAAACGGTTGTTATCAATTCGAAAGACGAAATAGGCGACATGGCCCGGTACTTCAACGCGACACTGGAAAAAATAAGGGCCCTTGTAGTCACCATAAAAAGCCAGAGCGTTTCGCTTTTTGATATAGGGAATGAACTTGCCAACAATATGTCCGAGACGGCCTCCGCCATTAACCAGATCGCCGCTACTACCCAGAGTATAAAAGGCCGGGTCATGAATCAATCCGCATCGGTAACGGAAACCAACGCCACCATGGAACAGATCACGGTGAATATCGACAAACTCAATAGACAGGTGGACCAGCAAAGCGCCAGCGTTGCCCAATCCTCTGCCGCCGTAGAAGAAATGCTCGCCAATATCCATTCTGTCTCTCAAACCCTGTCCAACAATGCCGGTAACGTTAAAGAGCTGATAGAATCCTCCGAAGTGGGCCGCGGCGGCCTTCACGGCGTGGCGGAGGATATTCAGGAGATCGCCCGGGAATCCGAGGGACTCCTGGAGATTAATGCGGTGATGCAGAACATCGCCAGCCAGACCAACCTCCTGTCCATGAACGCCGCCATTGAGGCGGCCCACGCAGGAGAAGCGGGGAAGGGTTTCGCCGTGGTGGCCGACGAGATCCGTAAGCTGGCGGAAAGCTCCGGGGAACAGTCAAAGACCATTTCCCTGGTACTCAAAAAGATCAAGGACTCTATCGACAAGATCACCAAATCCACGGAGAGCGTTCTTAACAAGTTTGAGGCCATAGAACATGGGGTAAAAACCGTGGCGGATCAGGAGGAGCATATCAGGAACGCCATGGAGGAACAGAACGAGGGCAGCAAGCAGATACTGGATGCTATCAGCCGCCTTAACGACGTGACGCAGACGGTTAAGGACGGTTCCCGGGAGATGCTGGAGGGGAGCCGGCAGGTTATAGAGGAGAGCAAGAATCTGGAAGTGATGACCCAGGAGATAAGCAACGGGATGAACGAAATGGCCTCCGGGGCGGATGAGATCAACATAGCGGTGAACCGGGTAAATACCATCAGCGGGCAAAATAAGGACAGTATCAATATCCTGGTGCAGGAAGTATCGAAATTCAGGGTTGAATAGGACCGTGCCGGGGAGCGGACGGACACTATATAGTCCCGTCCCAGGTGCTTACTTTACCCGCCTTCTTTTCTTCCTCATCAAACCAGTGGGTGGTTACCGCCTTGGTTTCGGTATAGAAGCGGTAGCCGTCCTTGCCCAGGCAGTGAAGGTCGCCGAAGAAAGACCGTTTATGGCCGGTGAAGGGAAACATGCCGACGGGAACCGGAATCCCCACGTTGATTCCCACCATGCCGCCGTCGGTGCGCCGGGCAAACTCCCTGGCATAGTAGCCGTTTTGGGTAAAGATCACCGAGCCGTTGGCAAAGGGGTTGGCGTTCATCAGGGCAAGCCCTTCCTTAAAATCTTTGACCCGCTTTACGCAGAGCACCGGCCCGAATACTTCGCTGTCCCCTACCGTCATGCCGGGCTTTACGTGATCCAGAATTGTGGGGCCTATGTAAAAGCCGTTTTCATATCCGGGAACTTTATAGTTCCGGCCGTCCAGTACCACTTTGGCCCCTTCGTCTATACCCTTTTGTATCCAGTCTTCCACAAACTTTTTATGCCCCCCGTTTACCACCGGACCCATGCCGGTGGTCTTTTCGTAGGCCGGGCCCACCTTGATGTTTTTCGCCTTCTCCGCAATGGCCGCCACCAGTTTATCGGCGATGCTTTCCTGGACCGCGATAACCGGCAGGGCCATACACCGTTCCCCGGCGCAGCCGAAGGCGGCGTTGATAATACCCGCGGCGGTCCGTTCAATGGGCGCGTCTTCCAGTATCAGGGCGTGGTTTTTCGCTTCGCAGAGGGCCTGTACCCGTTTGCCGTTTTTGGCCGCCGTTTGGTATACATGGAGTCCCACCGAAGTGGAACCCACAAAACTTACCCCCCGGATGTCCGGGTGTTCGAGGAACAGTTCCGCTTCATTCCGGGAGCAGGTCACTACATTAATCACCCCGTTGGGAAGCCCCGCTTCTTTGTACAGTTCCACCATACGCAGGCAGGTCTGGGGGGTAAAGGTGGCGGCTTTAATAACAATCGTATTACCGCAGGCAATACATACCGGCGTCATCCAGCCCATGGGGATCATGGCGGGAAAGTTAAAGGGAACGATCCCCGCGAAGACCCCCAGGGCTTCCCGGTACAGCACCGTATCGAAACCGCTTGAAGCGTCCATGAGGCTTTCACCCATTAAGAGGGAGGGGGCCGCGATGGCCTGCTCGGTTCCTTCCTTGGCTTTCAGGACATCCCCCGCCGCTTCTTCCCAGGCTTTTCCGTTTTCCAGGGCCACCAGATGGGTAAGCTCGTCCATGTTTTTTACGATCAAGTCCCGTAATGTGTAGAGGATCTGCACCCGTTTGAGAACCGGCGTACCGGACCATCCGGGGAAGGC
>JAIRNJ010000019.1 GCA_031258115.1 Treponema sp.
CGCCTGGGACAGCGCGGCCTGGGAATGGAAAACCCAGCAGTTTGTTGCGCTTCGCGCTTAAAATCCAAAAAAATCGCCGATCAGGCGATTTTTTACCCTGCAAACTGCCAAAGCAGCCCATTTATCGAAGGTTTTTTGACCGGAACCCGCAGGGTGTAGGGAGAAAAACCTACAAGTGCAACAGGCTGCTAGGCCGATGGAAGCGGCGGCCTCTATAAGCCAGGGATCGGGAGCACCTATTGTGGTTCTACGAAACTGCTGATTTTTCATTCTTTGCATTACTCTTATATCTCAATAGGTGAATTTGGATCGATGATACTTATTTTTTGACATCATGCGTACCCCTCTAAGCCCCTCTATATCCGCGGCACGGCCTATGGCAGCGGGACCACACCAACCTCACGAACAAACTCTCTAAATTTCCCGATCCGTTCGTGTTGGTTCGTGAGTGGCGAAAATTCCTAAAATCCGGTTGTATATGAGCTTGTTTTTGATGATTGAAAGTAAATGCCGGTGCCCTGCCAACAGTAAACCGTAACTGGACATCCTTCATAAAACATGCTAAGGTGAGCTTGTTCCAAAACCCGGTTGGTTTCGGAACAAGCTCTTGGAAAAACCGGCAAAGGCCCGGTTTTTCCACTAAATTTAAGGTAGCTGTTCCAAAAAACTGAAGTTTTGGAACAGCCTCAGGTATTTCGAAATTCCACTAAAGGAGGAATCTATGAAAAAATTTATCCTGTTGTGTGCGGTCTTGTGTTGTCTTGTCTCCCTGGTTTTTGCCGGGGGCGCCAAGGCCACGGATACCGTCTCCATCGGGGCGGTTTTCCCGCTCTCCGGCCAGGTTGCTTTTTACGGGACCGAATCCCGTGACGGCGCCATCCTGGCGATTGAAGAGATCAACGCCTCAGGCGGCCTTTTGGGCAAGAAGCTGACTCTGATTGCCGAAGACGATGAGGGAAACGCCGAAAAATCGGTGAACGCCTTTACCAAGCTTAGCACCAGGGACAAGGTTTCCTTTGTTCTCGGCTCCAGCACATCGGGCGCCACCCAGGCGATGACGGCCCTTGCGCAGCAGGCCAGGGTGATCCTGATCTCCCCATCTGCTACCAATACGGCGGTTACCAGAACCGGCGACTATATCTTCCGGGCCTGCTTTATCGATCCCTTCCAGGGTGTTGTGGGCGCCGATTTTGCCTATGATACTCTGGGGAACCGCAATGCGGCGATTCTCTACGATGCCGGCGCCGATTACAATACCGGTTTGGCGGACTCTTTCCGCAAACAGTTCCAGGCCAGGGGCGGCAGGATTGCCGCGGACGAAGCCTATCAAACCGGCGATGTGGACTTTAACGCGCAGGTTACCCGCATCAAGGCGGCTAATCCTGATGTAGTGTATCTGCCCAACTACTACAACGATGTGGCTCTCCAGGCAAAACAACTCCGCCAGCAGGGTATTACCTGCGCCCTGGTAGGGGGCGACGGCTGGGACGGACTTATTGATAATGCCGGGGACGAGGTGCTCAACGGTTTCTGGTCCGCGGGCTTTGCCGCGGATACCACCGACCCCAGAGGCCAGACCTTCGTCAAGGCTTATTCCGCCAGATTCAACAAAACCGCCTCGCAGTTTGCGGCTCTCGGGTATGACACCATGATGCTGGTGGCCGACGGAATCAAGGCCGCCGGAACCTTTGATACCGCCGCGGTAAAGACCGCCATGGCGAAGATCAACGGCCCCTATGTTACCGGCAATATCCGCTTTGACGAAAACCGCGATCCCATCAAGGGAGCGGCAATACTGGAAATTGTCAACAAAGACGGCAAACTGGTTAACGCATACAAAACTACGGTCAACCCCAAGTAAGAATTCCGATAAGGATCTGCGCAGAAATAACATGACCGTTTGGTCATGTTATTTCCTTATTGCGTAAGCAATTAGAATAAAATGCCCTGCATTTTATTCTTGCGCAGTTCCTAAGGGACTTGTTCGGGAACCGGCCGGGTTCCCGAATAAGTCCGGATTAATCGAGCGAGTCGGAAACGGGTGCGGGTATGATTGTATTGCAGCAACTGATAAACGGGATCTCTCTGGGTTCGATTTATGCCCTGATAGCTCTGGGCTATACCATGGTTTACGGGATAGTGCTTCTCATCAATTTTGCCCATGGGGACATTTTGATGGTTGGAGCCTATACCGCATTCTTTGTGCTGGGGGCCATCGGAGCCGGCCCTGCCGGGATGCTTGCCGCCTTTCTCGTTTCCGGTATTATATGCGCCTCCTTCGGCATCACAATTGAACGTTTGGCATACAGACCCCTGCGTTCCGCTCCCCGGCTCAATTCCCTGATCACCGCCATTGCGGTAAGCCTGATTCTGGAAAACGGCGCGCGGGTGCTCCCTTTTATCGGCCCCAATCCGCGTCAGTTTCCCCGGCCTCCGGTGAGCAGCATCGTTCTGGGAGAGGGCCTTTCCATTTCCAACATCCAGCTTATCGTGATAGTTTTTTCGGCCTTCCTCATGCTCGTTCTCAATTTATTGATAAATTATACAAAACGGGGTAAGGCCATGCGGGCGGTCTCTTTCGACATGAATGCCGCCAGCCTTATGGGGATCTCCGTAAACGGGATCATATCCTTTACCTTCGCATTGGGTTCCGTGCTTGCCGCTGCCGGCGGTGTACTCTATGCCTCGGCCTATCCCCAGGTAAATCCCCTCATGGGTATGATGCCGGGCCTCAAAGCCTTTGTAGCGGCGGTTTTGGGCGGCATCGGTTCCGTCCCCGGAGCCATGCTGGGAGGCTTTATCCTCGGCATAGCGGAAACCATGACCAAGGGTTTTATTTCCAGCCAGTACAGCGATGCGATTTCCTTCGGTATACTGATCATCGTTTTGCTGATCAGGCCCACGGGAATACTCGGCAGAAAACTCAGGGTAAAGGTATAGTATGGCAGGGATTTCAAAGCAGAGACTTGAGATTTCCTTTCGCCCGGGAATACTCCTCACCGTTGTGGGTGTTCTTGCGGTAGTCCTTCCCTTTGTATTGATAAAAACCGGCGTCATTGATGTCTATACGGCTCACATCCTTACCATGGGCGGCGTGAACGCCATCATGGCGATGTCGGTTAATATGATTGTGGGCATAACCGGGCAGCTTTCCCTTGGGCAGGCGGGTTTTCTTGCCATAGGGGCCTATTCCTGCATTTTTTTCAATCTTGATCTCGGCCTGCCCCTGCCTCTGGCCGCGATATGCGGCATAGCGCTTACCACCATTGCCGGTTTTCTCATCGGTTTTCCGGTACTGAAGCTTTCCGGGGATTATCTTGCCATCGTCACCCTTGGTTTTGGGGAGATCATCCGCGTTGTCTTTATCAACCTTAAATCCCTCACCGGAGGCCCTAACGGCAGGCAGTTTACCACCGTGATGGTGCTAAACGGTGAATTGGCCTTTGTGACGGTTGCCGTAATTCTGATTATTGTGCTGGCCCTCCTGCAGAATTTTCTCCGTTCCAGCTACGGCAGGGCGATCATGGCCTGCCGGGAGGACGAAATAGCGGCGAATTCCAGCGGCATCAATATATTCCGTTACAAGATGACCGGTTTTGTAATTGCCTCGTTTATTGCGGGTCTCGGCGGCTGCCTCTATGCCATGGTTGTAGGCTTCGTCAAGCCGGACATCGCCCAGTTCCTCAGGTCTATTGATTTCCTCATCTTTGTGGTTCTGGGGGGCATGGGTTCCATGACCGGTTCGATTCTGGCTTCCTATGTGTTGACATATCTGCAGGAATTCCTCCGTTTCCTCCAGGATTACCGGCTCCTCATCTATCCCCTAATCCTGATCTTCGTGATGCTCTTCCGGCCCCAGGGCCTCATGGGTATGAAGGAACTGTCTCTTGTGGGGCTTTACAGGCGGCTTGCCGGTCTTGTCCGCCGGAGGGACGCCCGTGGCTGAAGTATCCGTCAATGCATCGCGCAAGACCGGACTCTGTCTCAAGGTGCAGGGCCTTTCCATCGATTTTGGGGGTCTCAAGGCGGTATCGGATTTTAATCTGGAATTGAGAACCGGGGAACTTGTGGGCCTTATCGGGCCAAACGGGGCCGGAAAGACCACGATTTTCAACATGCTTTCGGGCATTTACACTCCCGGCGCCGGCGACATTGAATTTCTGGATCGGCTGGGGAACCTGTACCGGACCGCCAAACCCGGAATCAAGCCTGCGTATCTCAACCGTATCGGCATAGCCAGAACCTTTCAGAATATCAGGCTTTTTTCAAATTTGAGCGTGGAAGACAATATCCGCATTGCGCTTCATTCAAGCCGCACGGTGAATCCCCTCGATGTGCTCTTCCGTCTTCCCCGTTTCTACCATGATGAAGCCCACATGGAAGGCCGTTCCGCGGAACTTCTTTCGATTTTTAATATTGAACACAAGAAACACGAACTGGCCCGGAACCTGCCCTACGGCGAGCAGCGGAAATTGGAAATTGCCCGCGCCCTGGCCAGCAATCCCAGCCTCCTTCTCCTGGACGAACCCGCTGCGGGGATGAATGGTCAGGAGACCGGGGAACTCATGAAGCTTATATCCGGCATCCGGGAGGAATTTCGTCTTACCATCCTCCTTATCGAGCACGACATGAGGCTTGTCATGGGGATTTGCGAGAGGATTCTGGTGCTGGATTACGGCAGAACCATTGCCCAGGGAGAGCCGGAAGAGATACGGAAAGATCCTGCGGTGATCAAGGCATATCTGGGGCAGGAAGCGCTTGGGAGCGGTTTTGAAGGATGAGTGAAGTTAGACTTGAAAATTCAGCCGAAAACGGAATGAAGTTTCATACCATTCTGAAGGTTGAAAATTTAACCGTCCACTACGGAGCTATCAGGGCTCTTAGAGGCATCTCTTTTGAGGTTCTTACCGGTGAGATTATCACCCTTATCGGTTCCAACGGGGCGGGAAAGAGTACCACCCTCCATGCAATCTCCAATATCATCAAAAAAACATCCGGCAGGGTGTACCTTGACGGGAAGGATATCAGCGCTCTTCCCCCGGACAGGATCGTTGCCCTGGGGCTTGTGCAGGTACCGGAAGGGCGGCGTATCTTCGCCAATCTCAGCGTCCGGGACAACCTGGAGATGGGCGCCTACTCCCGGCCGGCCTTAAGCAGGGCCCAGCGGCGGGCCATTCAGGACGACATGGAAAAGGTGTGCCGGATCTTCCCCCGGCTCAAGGAACGGCTTCGCCAGGTTGCCGGGACTCTCTCCGGCGGAGAGCAGCAGATGCTCGCCATGAGCCGTTCCCTCATGGCAAGGCCCCGTATTCTCCTTCTCGATGAACCTTCCATGGGCCTTGCCCCGATCCTCGTTGACGAAATCTTTGAGGTGATCAAGGAAATCAACGGAACAGGAACCACCGTGCTCCTTGTGGAGCAGAATGCATATAAAGCCCTCTCCCTTGCCTCCCGGGCATATATACTTGAAACAGGAGAGATCGTGAAGCAGGGAGCGGCAAGAGAACTTTCAAGAGACGAAGCGGTAAAAACAGCCTATTTAGGAGGATAATATGATTGTAAGCCGTGTTATGACGAGAAACCCTATCTTTGTGCACCCGGATCTTTCCGTGGCGGAGGCTCGTTCCCTCATGGATCGGGAAAAGATCGGCCGTTTGCCGGTGCTGGACAAGAACAACGTGCTTGTGGGGATCGTTACCAAGAGGGATCTGCTCAAGGCAGGCCCCTCTCAGGCTACCAGTCTCGACATGTACGAGATCAGTTCCCTTCTCTCCAAGCTCAAGGTGGAAAAGATCATGGAGAGGAATGTCGTTGTCGTTGACGAAAACGAGGTGGTGGAAGAAGCGGCCCGGATCATGGTTGACCGGAATATCTCCTGCCTCCCGGTGATGCGCAATCTCCCCGGCGGGGACAAGCTTCTGGTGGGGATTGTTACCACAAAAGACCTCTTTCAGGTCTTCATCAATGCCTTTGGAGCCCGCCATTCCGGGATACGGATAACCCTCTCCATGACCGAGAAGGTGGGGCAGCTTGCCAAATTTGCCGGGACAATCGCCGAATGGGGAGGCAATTTTGTGTCTTTTGTTACCTCGGAGGCGGATGATCTCTCCCGTTTCCGGGGCACCTACAAGATTACCGGCATCAGCAGGGAAATGGTGGAAGCCGCCGCAAAAACCATCCCCGGCACCGAGATTGAGGACATCAGGGAGTAGGACAGGAAAATGCCGGGGTATTTTTTGTCCGGCTTGTCTATATTGAATAAGTTTCTTTTCTTCGTTAAAATAAAATGATCCTGCTCTTAATTTGATTTTGGAACAGGAAGAGGCATTCTTTTTTTGGAGTTTTTGAAAATGGGTATTTTGGGTATCGTTTTACTGGTCTTTTTTGTCATTATTGCAATTCTGCTGATCCTGCTGGTACTGGTACAGAATGAAGAAGGCGACAGCCTTGGGGGAATTTTCGCCGGCGGTTCAGGTTCGGCCTTCGGCTCCAGATCCGGGAACGTATTAACCAGAGCCACCAGTATTTTGGGGGCTCTCTTTCTTGTCATCAGCCTTGGTCTGGCTCTGGTAAACCGGACTCCCGGCGGTTCACGCGTTGAACAGATCGGGCGGCAGCTTCAGGGTGAATCCGGCAGTTCCAACTGGATAGACGAAGAGTTGAATGCCGAAGATGAAAGTTCCCCTGCTCCGGAAGCAGACACCGGGAATGAGGCTGAATAGGACAAGGGGGAAGCCATGTTCCTGTACGAGGTTTTTCCGGCGGAATACATCAAAGTTGATATGGAAGCGGAGGATAAGGAAGAAGCTTTTGAGGAAATGGTGGATCATTTCTGTCAAATATCGGGTTCCAGGTCCAGGGAAGAGATTCTCGAGGCTCTGAGGGAACGGGAGGCGAAGATGTCTACCGGCATTCACAAGGGCATCGCCATCCCTCATGGAAAAACCAATGCCGTCGAGGATGTTTACGGTATTTTGGGGATCAGCCGCAAGGGTATCGATTACGATGCCCTGGATGGTCAGCCTGTATACCTCCTCTTCATGGTTCTTGTTCCGGAAAAAGATATGGAAAAGCATCTGCGCATATTGAAGCGCCTTGCGGGACTTCTGGAAAACCCTCAGTTTTATATTGATCTGCAGGCACAGAAGGATCCCAAGGGCGCATGGTCGGTAATTCGTAAATACGAAGACATGTTTATTGCCTTGAACTAGCCGGTAATATTATGGATGAGCAGAATATACTGGGGCATTTGCTTAAGATTGAGGCTGAAGCCTCGGCGCTGGTGGATGATGCTCAGGCCGAAGCGGATCGCCGGGTAAGCGAAGGGGAAAAGCAGAACCGCATTCTCTACGATGAATGTTATGCCGCCAGCTCTGCGGAAGCCGAGGCTTCCTATACGGAGGCCATGGCCCGGGTACGGGAAGATTACCGTTCCCGCCTTGAAGACTACCGGAAGAGCCTGGAAGCCATGCCGCTCGACGAAACAAATTTTTCTAATCTGATGGAAAAATATATTGCCGGAGGGATCTAGATGCCGGGAACGGGGGAACGAGCCTATGTGTATGCCAAAGCCTGCGGGATCATTGGTAAATCCTTTGTAGGCCGGCGCATCCCCGCCCTGGCCGGCTGCAGCCGCCTTTCCGAGCTTGACCGCCTGATCTTCTCCCAGGGGAGCCGCGATCTCCCGGAACGGGAACTGCTGAAAGACCTGGAAAACCGGATCATAGGCCGCTCGGCAAAAGAGATCCTGGCAATCATCGGTTCCTTTTCCAGACCCCCCGAATTTCTCTCCCTGCTGATCCGTTCCTATGAGTACAGCGATGTCAAGGCGGCCCTGAAGGCCCTCTCGGCCCGGGAAAAAGCTCCCGGTTTTATCGACATAGGCCCCTTCAGAACCGTTCATTTTGAAGCATGGCCGGACAGAAAGGCGATGTTCGGCGGAACCGAATTTGAATTCCTCCTCAGGGAAAAAAATGAAGATCCCATGTTCCTTCAGGCTGAACTTGACCGCCTCTACTACAATAAACTCTGGAAGAGCCTCCTTGCCCTCCGCAGGAACGACAGGATAGCCGCCGGGCGGATCCTTTCCGAAGAGATACGGCTCCGCAACTCGGTATGGGTGCTGCGCCTGCGCAGCTATTACGGCATGAAGGCGGCGGATCTGCGGCGGCATCTTCTGGAAATTGACCTTAAAGGCGAATCTCTTGCAGACGAAGCCCTGGCAATTCTGGATACCCCCCTGGATTCACGGCAGGCCTGGCAGGACTGGCCGCGGGAGAGTTTTCTCAATCCGGAACGGGCCGGAGAACCCTGGACGGCTGATCCCCGTTTCTTCCAGAATACCGCCAGCGAGTATCTCTATGAGCTGGCAAAGAAGAATTTCCGCCGCAAGCCTTTTTCCCTGGATACGGTTTTCTGTTTTATCAAGCTCAAACAGTTTGAAGAGGATGTACTTACCAGTGTTGCCGAAGGTTTGAGCCTTGGAATGTCGAGCCGGGATGTGTTTTCCCTTCTGGAGGTAAGTCCTTCATGATTCGCCCCCGCAAGATGAAGCATGTAGAACTCACCGTCCTTTCCAGAGATGTGGATGCGGTTATCGAATACCTGGGCCGCCGCGGCGTGTTTCATTTTACCGAGGAAGAAGCGGAGCGGGGGAGCCTTGAATCAGACAGACCGGCCCATTCTCTCGATGACGCCTCCTGGCAGCATATCAAGGAGACTCTTGAAAAGCTTCAAAGCGCTTCGGCGGTGCTGGGTATCCCCCTCCCTGCGGAGCCGGATGAGGACAGTGTTCTTCCCGGCGAAGAGGAGGAGGTTTTCACCGACAGGATAAGCTATGCAGTTCAGTCTATTTCCGCACGGGAAAACGAGCAGATTCAGGAGAAGAAGAAGGTTGAAGAAACGCTCACCGAGGCAAAAGCCTTTGCCAATCTCAACGCCCCTTTTTCCGATCTGGATCAGCTTTCCTATTTAACCCTCCGGGTAGGACGCCTCGATTCCCGTTCCCAGGACGAAATCCGGGAAGTCCTGGCCGACCGTGCGGTAATTATCTCTCTGGACCCGGGAAAAGGCGGGGAAGGCGGGGACAGGGTTCTTGCCGCCGCTTCCAGGAAAGGCCGTTTTGCCCTGGATTCGGAACTGAAACGCTTCTCCTTCATCCCCATTTCCATCCCTGAAGGTTATCAGGGAGTGCCGGGAGAGCTCCTCTCCGGCCTTGAAAGCCGGCTCCGGGATGTGGACAGGGAACTTGAACGGATAAAAGAAGAGAAGGAAGAGATGAGCCGGGAGTTCGGCCCGAACCTGCAGAAACTTGCCGCCTCCTACCTCATGGCCTCCATTGTGGAACAGCTCAAGAGCAGGCTCATCGCCACCAAAAGTATCTATCTCCTTGCAGGCTGGGTACCCCAGGATATCATCGTTAAAATAGTGGAAGAACTGCAAAAGCTCACCGGCGGCCGCCTCTCCGTTAGGACTTTTAATCCCGACGAGATAGCCACGGTGAAGGAGGGCAGGCAGAAGGTGCCGGTTTCCCTGGAGCACGGCGCCTTTGTCAAAGGCTTTGAAGGGGTGGTTTTCAGTTACGGAGCGCCGCTTTACGGCACCATAGATCCTACGCCCTTTGTGGCTTTTTTCTTTACGATTCTCTTTGGCATTATGTTCGGCGATCTGGGGCAGGGTTTTGTGCTGTTCCTCCTTGGGATTTTGACGGGCAGGCGGGGAATAAAGGCCCTCTCCCGGTTCCGCGGCTACTCAGGCCCCCTTATGGCGGTGGGCATCGCCTCCATGATTATGGGCCTGCTCAACGGCGAAGTCTTTACCAACGAGGAACTGCTTGTGGGGCCCACCAGGGCGATTACCGGTCTCTTATCCGGCAGGCCGGTGGATCGAATCCTCACCATCATGCCTCTGGCGGAGAAGGGCGGCAGCGTTGCCAAGCTTTTCTACTTCTTCGGTTTTACCATCTCCGTGGGGATCATCCTCAACTCCGTGGGCCTCCTTGTGAATATCATCAATCTCTGCATCATGAAAAAATACGAAGGGGCCTTCTTTTCCAAGACGGGCATTGCGGGACTCCTCTTCTTCTGGTATGCCGTTTCCATAGCGGTGCGGATACTGCTGCATAGTCCCTTCATGTGGTTCGATTTTATCGGCCTCCTCCTGCCGGTTTTCTGTATCTTCTTCGGCCCTGCGATCTGGCGGCTTGCCACGGGGAAAAGGCCGGTACTGGAACACGGCATCATGGTTTTTATCGTGGAAGGATTTGTGGAGATCCTGGAAACGGCTTCCACCTATATTTCCAATACGGTTAGTTTCCTCCGGGTGGGGGCTTTCGCCCTCAGCCATGCGGTGCTTTCCTACATCGTGTTCCGTTTTTCCGAGGAGATTAGCCGTCTTGAAGCGGGCCCCGTCGGGCCTCTGGCGGCCCTCCTTATCATGGCCTTCGGCAATGCGGTTATCATCGTTCTCGAAGGGATGATTGTAGCCATCCAGGTGGTGCGGCTTCAATATTATGAATTTTTCAGTAAATTTTTCGTCGAGACCGGAGTGGAGTACAAACCTTTCCGGTTTAGAAAAGGTATAAATTGAGGAGATGAATATGAAACGAAAGGTAATTTTTCTGGCGGCAGTCCTGCTGGTTCTCGGCGCCGCTCTCTTTGCACAGGAGGCTGCCGCAGCGGAAGTTCCTGCCGGAAATACTTCGGTATGGAAATACTTTGCCGCCGCGCTGGCCGTAGGCATCTCCTGTATCGCCGGCGGCATCGCGGTCGGGCAGATTGGATCGGCCGCAATGGGCGCCATGAGTGAAAACGCGGACCTTTCCGGTAAGGCTCTGCCATACGCCGGTCTTGCGGAAGGCATTTGTCTCTGGGGATTCCTCGTGGCCCTGTTAATCATGATCCTGTAACGTGGATTTTTTCTTTATCGGAGATCCGGAACTGGTTACTGCTTTCCGTTTTGTGGGGGTTGAAGGTACTACCGCAGGCGATGCGGAAGAGGCTTCCGCCATTTTCCGGCGTATCACGGAGGGTTACGATGCAACTGCCGGGACCGTGCTTCCCGGAGGGCTGGAAGGCTGCCGGGTGCTTATATTGACCGAAGAAGTGGCGGACTGGCTGGGAGAACTTCTCATTAAATGGCAGCTTTCCGACCGTTACCCCCTGGTAGTGGAGATTCCCGGTACGCTGGGCAGGCTTCCGGGCCGCAAAACCCTGGTTGATTCCATCCGGGAAGCTATTGGAGTGCATGTGTAAATGGAAGAACTACAGTCAACCGAAGTTTTAGACCGGGAGATACTCGAAGACGCCCGGCGGAAGGCTTTCAAGATACTAAAGGGCGCCGACGACACGGTCAAGACCAACGCCCAATCCTGGAAAAAGAAGTCCGACGAGGCCATTGCCGGTCTTGAACGCCGCTATGCGCTGCGGCGGAAACGCAGCACTCAGGAGATCATGGCACGGCTCCCTCTGGACAAACGGCGGGCCAAGGCGGAACGTATCGAAGCGTTTTTGCTCCTCTCCGCGGAGAACTGGTATAAAAAGCAGCCGCGGGAGCGGATCATCGGTCTTCTTGAAACGGAGATGAAGAGCCGGCTTGAGGAAGCGCCCGGTTCCCTTTCCGAAAGCTGCCGGCTCATATACTCAGGCCTTGAAAAGGCCGAAGCGGAAGCGGTCATTGCAGGCGCCCTTGGGGAAGCTTCCATCCCGAAAAGCCTGTCCCTGGAAGGCTCTCATGCCTCTTCGCTTCCCGCCCTTACCCTGGACAGTCCCGCGGTAATGATCAAGGTTTCCATAGAGATGATTCTGGATTCCATCCTCCATGAAAAACGGGAAGAACTGGTAGGCGCCCTCCTCGGGCCGGAGGCCCTTACGGCCCCCTCCGAAAGAGAGGTACTGCCATGAAACTTCGTTTATGTCCGGTTTTGTTGGATAGAGCTTATCATGATTGAAGGGCGGATCAAGCGGATTTCGGGGCCTATAATCCGGGCTGAAGGCCTGGGAACCGCAGGGCTCTTCGATGTGGTTGAAGTCGGGGAAAAGCGGATCATCGGTGAAATTGTCAGGCTGGAAAGGGACGATGCGGTGATCCAGGTCTATGAAGACGATACAGGCCTCATGATAGGCGCATCGGCTTCCTCCACAGGGCGTCCCCTTTCGGCGCTCCTGGGCCCAGGACTCATGGGCACGATCTATGACGGGATACAGCGGCCCCTGGAAACCCTCTTCAGGGAGAGCGGCGCCTTTATGGCTTCGGGAAGCCGGGGCAATCCCCTTGACCCCGGAAAGAAGTGGCCCTTCATCCCCGATCCGGATCTGGCAAAAAAAATTGCCGCAGGGGAGAGCGTTCCCGCGCTTCCCGGCATGGTACTGGGAACCGTGAAGGAGACCGAAAGCATAATCTGCAGGATCATGGTTCCCCCGACGGTAAAAAAATCGGCTCTGATTGAACTTGCCCCTGCCGCTTCATATACGGTGAACGATGTCGTCGCCAAAACAAGCCTGGGGGAGGAAATTCCCCTGGCCCAGTGGTGGCCGGTACGGATTCCCCGGCCTTCCGCGGAACGCCTCCCGCCGGAGATGCCGCTGGTTACCGGGGAACGGGTTATCGATGTGTTCTTCCCCCTCTCCAAGGGAGGCACCGCCGCCATTCCGGGTGGTTTCGGTACCGGAAAGACCATGACCCAGCATGCCATAGCCAAGTGGTGCGACGCGGACGTGATCATCTACATCGGCTGCGGGGAACGTGGCAACGAGATGACCGATGTGCTCACCGAGTTCCCCCACCTTAGCGACCCCCGGACAGGCCGTTCCCTCATGGAGAGGACGATCCTTATCGCCAATACCAGTAACATGCCGGTGGCGGCCCGGGAAGTTTCCATTTACACCGGGGTTACCCTGGCCGAGTTCTACCGGGACATGGGCTACCACGTTGCGATCATGGCGGACAGTACCAGCCGTTGGGCGGAGGCCCTGCGGGAACTTTCCGGCCGCATGGAGGAGATGCCCGCGGAGGAAGGTTTTCCCGCTTACCTTCCCACGCGCCTTGCCGAATTTTACGAGCGCGCGGGCCGGGTACACACCCTGAACGGGGCGGAAGGTTCAGTTTCGATCATCGGGGCGGTTTCTCCTCCGGGCGGCGACTTTTCCGAACCTGTTACCCAGCATACAAAACGTTTTATCCGCTGTTTCTGGGCCCTTGACCGGGATCTTGCCAACGCCAGGCACTACCCGGCGATAAGCTGGATAGACAGCTACTCCGAGTATGCGGAGGAAGTGAGACCCTGGTGGGAGCGGGTGAATCTCCAATGGGCCGCCGTGCGCCAGGAATGTCTGGATCTTTTGAAGCGTGAACAGCGCCTTGCGGAGATTGTGCGGCTTATAGGCCCCGACGCACTGCCCGACGATCAGCGGCTGGTGCTGGTAACTTCGGAAATCATAAAAGACGGCTATTTGCAGCAGAATAGTTTTGATGAAGTTGATATGTACTGTGTTCCCGCCAAACAGGTAAGGCTTTTGGAAATCATCATGGAATTCCACCGCCGTGCGGAAGCCTGCATCAAGCTGGGCGCTCCCCTCACCAAGGTAACGAGCCTTCGGGCCGCCGTCCCCGGGATTTCGATCAAACGGACATCCTCAGCCGGGGAACAGCGTGACGAAGCTTCCCCTCTTGAAACGAAGTTTTCCGCGGCGGCCGCTGAGGAGACGGAGGATCGTTCCCTGAAGGAACTCCTTTCCCGGCTCAAGAGTGTGGTGAAAAACGAAGACCTTTCCCTTCTGGATGAGTTTGAATTGGCAATGCGGGCAAGTCTTGAAGAACTGGAACGGAGTTACAGGATCAGGGAAACATTGTAGGTTTTGGGAGTGAATAATGCGGGGAATTGAATACAAGGGCCTTACCCGGATAGAGGGGCCGGTAGTGATTACCGAACGGAGCCGCAACGTAGGATTCAATGAGGTAGTCTATGTCTATGACCGGGAAGAAGGCCGTCGTATGGGCCGGGTGGTGGATCTTTCGGAGGAATGGGCGGCGGTCCAGATATTCGGGAGCAACACGGGCCTCTCCGCGGAATACAGCCGGGTAGAGTTTCTCGGCAGACCGATGGAGATCCGGGTAGGGCCCGGCCTTCTGGGCCGCATATTCAACGGCCTCGGGGAACCCATCGACGGTTACGGGGACATCTTTTCTTCAAACTCGCTGGATGTCAACGGACTGCCCATCAATCCCTATGCCCGTACCTATCCCCGCGACTTCATCCAGACCGGAATCTCTGCCATTGACGGCATGAACACCCTGATCCGGGGCCAGAAGCTTCCCATTTTCAGCGGCAACGGCCTTCCCCATAACCGGCTCGCGGCTCAGATCGTCAGGCAGGCGAAGATCCTCAGCAGCAATGAACCCTTTGTCGTAGTCTTCTGCGCCATGGGGGTAAAGTACGATGTGGCCCGCTTCTTTCTGGACGACTTTGAACGCTCCGGGGTACTGGCAAACGTGGTAGTGTTTCTGTCATTGGCCGACGCGCCCAGCCTGGAGAGGCTTGTGGCCCCCCGCTGCGCCCTTACCGCCGCCGAATACCTGGCCTACGAAAAAAACATGCATGTCCTGGTGGTGATGACCGATATGACCAACTACTGCGAAGCCCTGAGGGAAGTGTCCAGCATCCGGGGCGAAGTCCCCAGCCGCAAAGGGTACCCCGGCTACCTCTACAGCGACCTTGCAAGCCTCTACGAGCGCGCCGGAAAAATTTCCGGCTCCTCCGGTTCCATCACCCAGATCCCCATCCTTACCATGCCCAACGACGACATCAGCCACCCCATCCCCGACCTTTCAGGCTACATCACCGAGGGGCAAATCGTCCTTGACCGGGAACTTTCCCAGCGGGGAGTCTACCCGCCGGTCGCCGGCCTCCCCAGCCTTTCCAGACTCATGAAAGACGGCATCGGCGAAGGCATGACCCGTGAAGATCACAAGGATGTCTCAAGCCAGCTTTTTGCCGCCTATTCAAAAGTAAAACAGGTACGCAATCTTGCCAGCATCATAGGCGAGGAGGAACTTTCCGAAGGGGACAAACAGTACCTCAGGTTCGCTGAAAAATTCGAGCAACTCTTCCTTACCCAGGACGAAACGGAAAACCGCGACATAGACCGCACCCTCAACCTGGGCTGGCGCGTCCTTACCGAAATTCCCCGGGAAGAACTTTTGCGCATCAAACAGGAGTATATCGAAAAGTACCTTGACCCGATCCTCTCCGCCAGGGAAATGGGAATCGATATCGGGGTACGGTAAGGGGCCTCATGGCACAAGCGGGTTCCGGTAGCGGCGCGGGGACACGCCGAATCTTTTCTTAAAAGCGACGCGTACTACTACGTACTACGTAATGCCTCATAATAAAAAATCTTACCCTACGTAAGTCTAATTCCTGTATAGACTTAGACTTACAATATGCCTATTTAAGGTTTCAGGCGACTTTTGAACCTCTCTGTAACTCTTTATCCTGTCTGGAATTAGCTCGTTACATAACTTCTTGTAATATAATGACTTAGGTCAATTTGGGTTAGATTAATTATGAGGCAATGCGTACTATTGACACCGTTGCGAATAGCCTGTATACTAAGTTGATCCGAATAGGAGGAATCAATGTTTCCTTGCCATGTTCCCGGAGATTATTTCCTTCATAACGGTAATTATATAATCCCGGTAAGAACGGGATATTACCCCCCCCCCCCCCCCCGATAGGACTACTAAGACATAATTTCTTCCGCCGCCG